>JACQOJ010000026.1 GCA_016202605.1 Betaproteobacteria bacterium | reverse complement strand
GTACCCGGCGGAGCCGAATAACGTCACGTCGCGCTTCTCGCCCTTGTAGGTGCCACCCTTCACTACGACCTTCTGGAAAAAGGTGTATTTCTTCAGGAATCCGCTTTTTTCCAGCAACGGTCAGAAGTCGACAAGACTGAACGGCTTTTTTCCGTGCCACCCCGCGTACATCAATTCCTGCGACGTCATTCCAAGCTGCGCCGTGCCGCCCTCGACCCGCCGCAGGTTTTCCACGCTGCCGCCCGACGTGTTCGGCGTAACCCGAATCTGCTTCGAGTGCTCGTTGATGAATTTCGCGAGAGGCGCGCCGATCATGTAATAGCTTCCGGTGACGCCGCCGGTGGGCATTTGCAGCATCGTCTGCGCAAATCCCCCGGGCTGCCAGGCGAAGGCCATGGCCATAAATACGGCTCCGCAAAACGCGGAAGTCTTCCAATCTCGTGTGGCAGGTGTCATATCGTCCTCCAATTGTTTACCAGCATTCGGCCGCCGGATCACGCGCCGGATTGTTATGGGCTCTGCTCTCTGGTGTGCGGCCGGTACACCAGAAATGGCTTGGAGCTCATTATAGGCGCACTAAATCGACCGGTTCAGATGTTCTTTAAAAGCGATTTTTCGCATCGCTGATCTACCTTACCTGATTCCTGCCGGTTGAGCCGGATTTCCCCGAGCCAGCGGCTATCCGCCAGCTCGAAATCGAGCGCCTGCGTGCGGTAACCGTCCGCCGTCACCTCGACGCGGTAGCGGCCGCTCGCAGGCGCCAGGCCATCAAAGCGAAAATCGCCATAGGCATCGCTGGCGGTGCCTGCTATCGTATCCGCGCCGCGCGTTAGTCGCACTTGTGCGCGCGGCACGCACGCCTCGAGCCCGGCTTCGTTCCCGACCACAGTGCCGGCGACGAACACATGCGTGTAGCGGGCCAGATTGCGATAATGCACGCGCGTTCCATGCGCCGCGCCATGATCGAGCGGCTCGAGTCCTTCGGCCCGGGCGATGCGTCGCATTTCCCCGTCTTCGACCTTGAGCGCGCGCAGCGCGCCGGTGGGGCAGGACTGCACCGGGCGCGGCGCGGGCCAGCCGGCATCGATGAGGTGCGCATCGAAGTTCCAGTGCTGGGGCAGCGATAGCGCCTCGTTCCAATGTACCGCCTGGTAGGGGCAGGCGTCGACAATCTGCCTTTGCCCCCTTGCGCGGTCCGGATCGATTATCACGATGCCGTCGCTGCGTTTCGTGACGGCGTTGTTTCGCGCGGCGCGAATGCAGGGAGCATCGTCGCAATGCTGGCAGGCGTGAAACAGGTAGGCGATATCGACCGCAGGAAAACGCCCGCGTTCCCGCTGCCGGATGTCCACCCATTTGTGGCCGTGCCGCGGCATCCCGGCGCTATAGCCGGGAAAATCATTGCCCACGTATTCGTCTTTCGCAGCCAGCACGCAGTTCTGGCATCCGGTGCAGAGCGCGACGTCGAAAACGAGATTCCACTTTTTCACGGTACGTTCTCAGGCTGAATGGGTCTCGACGGTTTGGTGCGCCGGGGT
This sequence comes from Betaproteobacteria bacterium, assembly GCA_016202605.1. Lineage (GTDB taxonomy): Bacteria > Pseudomonadota > Gammaproteobacteria > Burkholderiales > SG8-41 > DSOT01. The sequence goes on along the minus strand of JACQOJ010000026.1, from coordinate 25,171 downwards.
GGCCGCTGCATGCCCGGCCCACGGTTCGACTTCCACCAGGCAGTTGCTGTTGCCCATGGCGCTCGCACGCGCGATTTGCGATTTCTTTGGCGTAATGAGATTCAACGCTCCGCCCACATCGGTCGGGCGTTCCGAATCGGCAAGCGGCTCGTACCTTGCCGAAGATTCGTAGCCGTGCACAACGCCCGGGCGCACGCAATGCGTGAGATGCGCCGCGCAAATCACCGCGCCGAGCTCATTGAACACGCGTACCAGATTCCGCTCCCGTATGCCGCGCGCGGCGGCATCGACCGGATTCAGGCGCAGCACCCAGTAGTAGCTTCCGTTCACGAGTACGCGATGATCTTCGATGTCGTTGAGAAAACTGTCTTTGCCGTCGCTTTCGGTATGGAAACTGAACCTTGGATGCGGCGTGATGAGTTGCAATGGGAAGCGTGCCGCACGTTCCGATTCGACACTTTCGCGCGATCGGGAGTATTGCAGCACCGGCGGCCGCTCGGGATCGTCCGGCGCGTAGCGCTTCAGCGTCGTGCACTCGAATTCGAACTTGCCGGAAGGTGTCTGCAAGCCCTCGAGATAGCGGTTCTTGTACTCCGAGGGCAACGGACTAGGCTCGGGAAGGTCCTTCTTGCGCCCCTCGTTGAACCAGCGGTACGCCACCGGCGCGCGCAGGCGTTCCCGTGGCGCCGGCACCACGTAATATCCCTTTTGCAAAAACTTCTTCCACGACATGCGGCGCGGCAGATCGGACGCTTCGAACATGCGCTGTACCCAGTCGAGCTCGGTCATGCCCTCGGAGTAGTACATGCCGAGACCGAGCCGGTGTGCCAGCTCCAGGAAAATGCGGTAATCCGATTTCGATTCTCCGAGTGGCTCGATGCACTTGTGCTGCATCACGACCACGCGGTGATTGAGCTGCATCTGGGAGTGGAGCGCGAAGCCGCCCGAGTTGCACCATTCGCTCACGTCCCAGCGCTCGAAGCTGGTGCATGCCGGCAATATGATATCGGCGTACTTCGCCTCGCCTTCGAACCAGATCGACTGATTGACGACAACCTCCAGGTTCGGCGACTGGTACATCTTCACATACCGCTGCGACTCCGGCATGGTGCCGAGGTTCGAGCCGCCGTAGCGATAGAACAGGCGCACTCGCGAATGCCCCGGCGCGGGATAGCGGATCGGCACGAACTGTCCTTCGATCGACCGGGAGTCGCGCTGGTAGCCTTCGGCGCGGCCTTCGATAATCGCCTCGGGGAGATTCGTTCGCGGAAGGACTTGCAGCGTCGTGTTCACGCTGGGCAGGTGCGGCATGCGCTGATACAGGGATATCGAGGAAGCCGTGGCGACGAGATCGCCGGAGAAGCCGCCTTCGCCATAGCCGGAAAAATAGAACGTGGTATCGATCGGCGTGCCCCACTGCAGGTTGCCGAAGTTGACGCCCGGTCGCCCCAGACCCTGCATGGCCATGAGACACGCCATCGCGCGCGCCCATTGGACTCCGGTCGGGCCGCGGCACGCTCCGCCCAATCCGTTGCCCCATCCGCCGGCGGCGAGATACGTGCGCTTGCTGCCCCACTCACGCGCGAGCGCGCGCACTTCGCGCGCGGGAACACCCGTCTCGGATTGTTGCCACTCCGGCGTCTTCGGTATGCCGTCGTCTGCGCCCGTTACATATCGCTTCCACGCCTCGAAGCCCACCGTACGATCGGCGATAAACCGCTTGTCATGGAGCCCTTCCGTAATCCAGACGTGTGCGATCGCAAGCGCGAGCGCCGTATCCGTGCCCGGCCGCGGCGCGAGCCACTTGCCGCCCAGGAATGCCGCGGTCGCATTGAGGTAGGGCTCGATATGCACTGCCGGAATGCCGAGCTCCTTGAGCCACGTGCGCCGCAGCGTGCCCTCGTAACCCGCATAGATGCCGCTGGTGGACTCGGGATCGCTCGACCAGAACACGACGAGCTCCGCTTCCTTGAGCAGATCGCCGACGGTTCCGTAGGGCTCTGCCGTGCCGAGGCGCATGCTGTTGCCCCAGTGGTGCGCGGCGCCCCAATACCAGCCTTCCCAGCTGTCGGGATTGTGATTGACCCGCGTATGGCCAACGGCATTGAAGAATCGCAGCAGCGCCGAGGTCCAGTAACCGACGTTGCCCCACGAATGGTGCGACGGATAGTTGTAAAGTATCGCGCCGGGGCCGTGGTCCGTCTTGACGCGGCGGATCTCGCTCGCGACGAGATCCAACGCCTCATCCCAGCTCACGCGCACGTAGCCTGATTTGCCGCGATTCTCCGGGTGCCGCTCGCCGTGCGGATCGAAATCGACCCGGCGCATCGGATAGAGCAGGCGGTCGGGCGAATACACCATCGATTTCCACGCCAGGCCGTGAACAGCGAGCGTCGTCTTGCGTGGCGGCGTAAAGCGCCGGCCGCGCGCCTCGATCGTCCACGGCGGTGCATCATCCTGATCGAAGTCGATCGGCGTGACGCGCAGGATTTTTCCGTCCTTGACGTAGACGAAGCACGGCCCGGCGTTCGTCATGCTGGTATAGCGCCGGACACCGTCACCGACCTCGGTGCCGAATCGCCAGCCGGCGCCTCGTGTCGCGAACATCAATTGCGTGAATTGGTAGACGAGCTCATCCGGACCGTCCACCTTCAGGCGGAAGTTTTTTGCCGAGTTGATCTGTTCCTGCCAGTCGATGGGCGGTGTCAGCAGGCGCGTGGCGACGTCTGCGGTTTCATAGCTCAGCGTGACATCGGGCTTCGGATGGATGCCGGCACGCGAACGCACTCTGCCCGCTTTGATCTCGTACCAGCGGCCGCTGTCTTCGTCGACTATGCGGATTTGCGCGATGAGATTGCACCGGGCAAGTTGCGCGCGGTAGGCGGGATAGCGCCATGCGCAGTAACGTATCACCGCGTAGAGCCCCGTGAGCGTAATGGAGAAACGTCTCAACACCGATGATGCCTTCCGGCAATAAGCGTGTACGCGAAACGACGATCCTGCCTCAACTTGCCTGACGCCGGCATGATCCGGGACCACATGGCGCAGGCAGGTCGTCCTCTTGTAAGACCTGGTGCTCGGCGCTTTTCGCGTGTTGCCGCCCGGACCGGGCGGACGTAGCAACGTGTGCTTTGGCCGGGCCGCGGCGCTCGTCGGCTTTGCCGAAGGTGCTGTGCTGTTGCGCGAGCATGGCCATCGTTTGCGATAAAGCCTGGGTCTGGCGCTTTTCGAAGACCGCGAAGTACTCGAGATCCGGGAGCTTGGGGGCCAAATCCAAAAGCTGCAGCCGCCCGGCCTGGACTTCATGCGCAAAATGCTGCCGTGGAAGGAAGCTCACGCCCAGCCCGGCTATCGTAAGGGCGGCAAGGACGCCGATGCTGTTGCAGACATCCACGCGGCGGAAGGTCGCGTCGTTTTTCTCGAACCACGTGCCAAGAAGCCGGTGCAGATTCGAGTCACGGCTAAGCGTCAGGAGCGGCCAATCGTGAAGATCGCGTGGCGTCAGCTTGCTCCGCGGCACGCCAAGCCTGGGGCTTGCCATCCAGGCAAACTCGACTGATCCGAGAGACACGTTGGTCAGGCCTGGTTGTTCGATGGGGCCGGGCAGCACCGCCAGGTCGAGGTCGCCACTCTGGAGCTTTTGCAGTTGGTTCAGGGTCAGGTCGACGTCGAGCTCTACGACGACGCTCGGATAGTTTTTGTTGATTGCAGTCACGAGCTCGGGTAGCCACGTGATGGCGACGAATTCCGTGACCCCCAGCCTGACCGTTCCGGACAGCACTTGCGGATCGCCGATACGATGCCGGATATGCGTCGCGAGCGTGATGAGCTGCTCCGCGTCCTTGACCAGTTCCTGGCCCTTGGCGGTAAGGCGCGCCGAGCGCTGACTGCGATCGAACAGTGCGACTCCGAGGCTGCGCTCGAGATCCTGGATGCGCATGGAAACGGCGGACTGGGTCGTATGAAGATGTTCCGCGGCCGCGGCAAAGCCGCCGAGGCGGCAGACCCAATAAAAGGTGTGAAGCTGCTTGAGGGTCATGAAAAGACGCTATAACGTGAGGCTGAATCATATCACCATTCTTGATATGTCATTGATGGAGCTGGACCCCGACTCTGCGGGTGGCGAATTCGCAATCAAGCGGCGACCGGGATCTGAAACAGGCCACGACAGTACTGCCGTCAAACGCGCCCTGATTCGCCGGATGGCCACCGAAAATGCATTGTGGGGTGAGGAACGAATCGCCGATGAGCTCGAGCCCGGCACGCGCCGACTGGCGGCAATCAATATCCATAACGGCATCATCGTTGATTGGCCGGTGTCTCTATGGTAATTAAACCACGAGGCAACGAAACGTTGCCTCCGCAACGCTTGGGCCTATGGGCGGACGCACATTTCCGGCTTGTACGGGCATTCGCCGTGGCCCGCGAATCTACAACGTCAGAATGGAGGGGAACATGTCATTGCGCATAGGCGACGAAGCGCCTGATTTCACCGCTGAATCAACCGCGGGCGCGATCCGCTTCCACGAATGGATCGGCGACGGCTGGTGCATTCTGTTTTCGCACCCGAAAGACTTCACTCCGGTATGCACCACCGAACTCGGCTACATGGCCGGACTGAAGCCCCAGTTCGACGAACGCAACTGCAAGATCATCGGTTTGAGCATCGATCCGGTCACCGATCACAAGAGATGGGCGCAAGACATCGAGGAAACCACCGGTCACGCGCCCAACTATCCCCTGATCGGCGACGCCGATCTCAAGGTGGCGCAACTCTACGACATGATCCACCCGAACGCCACCGCCAAGAAGGAAGGACGCACCGCGGTGGACAATCAGACCATCCGCTCGGTATTCGTGATCGGCCCGGACAAGAAGATCAAGGCCATGCTGACCTATCCGATGAGCACGGGACGCAATTTCGACGAAGTGCTGCGGCTGCTCGACTCCGTGCAGCTCACCGCGAAGCACAGGGTGGCGACTCCGGTCAACTGGAAATCCGGGGAGGACGTGATCATCGTTCCCGCGGTTTCCGACGACGAAGCGAAACAGAAATTCCCGGCGGGCTGGAAAGCACCGAAACCCTATATGCGCATCGTACCCCAGCCCGAATAGTGCGCGGCGGAAAGCGCCATGCCCGGTCCGGGCGGCCGGGCTTTTTACATACCGTCCGGGTTCGCGCGTGACCGCGCAGGAAACGTGCGGAGGGCCTGGCGATTTCCGGGCTGCCCTCAGGTTGCCGTGGCAACCTCCGCGGAACGCTTCACCGCACTGGCGGCGTCGAGAATCCACAATCTTTGCGTTAGGTCAAGAGTGAGGCGCCCGCCAAGGCGTAAAGTTCATCTCCAGGAGGGCGAATAAGGCGTTCCCCTTGGGAGAACAGGCGATGCTACAGACCGGCTCCCAGCCCTCCCCCACGCGGTAGGAGCGGTTATGGATATGCTGACTTTGCTGGTCCTCGTCGCTGTGCTCGCCACGATAATTTCGCTGGTGTCCGGGGTGGCTGCAATGGCCACCGACGGTGAAGTGGGACACCGGCGCAGTGCCGAGTGGATGAATTGGCGCGTCGCGTTCCAGGGCGCGGCGCTGTTGCTGGTTCTGTTGGCGTTATACGTCCGGCACTGACGTAAGCGCCGGATAGCCATCACACAGCTCGATCGCACGGGCGGCGACGCGTCCGGGCGGTCTTCGTGCGTTCACCCGGTCTCGCCCGCCGCCGTTGATCGGCGATCCGCTGCAGTGTTAGCATCGGACGCATGGCTGCTCCGTGTCGCGTCGCGTGCCTGCAACTCAATTCCGGAAACGATCTCACCGCCAATCTCGCCGTCGTGACGTCGATGACGCGCGAAGCGGCGGGCAACGGCGCGCGGTTCGTGCTCATGCCCGAGTATGCGCTGATGATGGATGGCAGCGGGCGCGTGATGCGCGAGCGCGCTCTGGATGCCAGTGGCGCGCCCGCCCTTGGCGAACTGCAGAGGCTGGCGCGCGAGCTGAAGCTCTGGCTCCTCGTGGGCTCGCTCACGGTACGCACGGAGGAGGAGCGAATCGCGAACCGCTCGTTTCTCCTGTCGGCTGACGGCAAGGTCATCGCGACCTACGACAAGATTCACATGTTCGATGTCACGCTGCCCGATGGAAAGGTCATTCGCGAATCGTCCGCTTATCGCCCCGGCGACCGCGCGGTCGTCGCGGAGACGCCGTGGGGCAGGCTCGGGATGACGGTGTGCTACGACCTGCGTTTTCCCGGGCTCTTTCGCACCCTGGCACAGGCCGGGGCGCATATCATCTCGGTGCCGTCGTCATTCCAGCGCCAGACCGGAAAGGCACACTGGCACGCGCTGCTCAAGGCGCGGGCGATCGAGAACGAGTGCTTCATCCTTGCGCCCGCCATGTGCGGGGATCACCCCGGAAACCGCCAGACCTACGGCCATTCGCTCGTCATCGATCCCTGGGGAGAGATCCTCGCCGCGGGGGGCGAAGCCCCGGAGATCGTCTATGCCGAGATCGATCCGGCACGGGTCGCAAAGGTCCGCGGCATGATTCCTTCGCTGGAGCACGACCGGAAATACGCCGCGCCGGCGTCCGCTTGAGCGCGGGATGTTCTGCTCGATACGACCGGGGCAGCGCCGGATCCGACGGCCTGGCCTTCTCCGGTGCGTTCACGGTGAAAGAGCGCGGCGGTGACCGCATACACCGCATGCAGACCCACGATCCGGCCGGCGGCTGAGGCGCGCCATCGCCCGGGGCCGGACGTTGTAGATCAACACGTCGGCCCTTGTTGCGGGCCGCAGCAACGCGTCCCTTCCCGCCGGCCTCTTGAGATCGAGCACCACGCTTTTCCCGTTGCGATTGAGGTGCAGGAACAGGTGTCCGGTTGCCTGCCAGCGAATGGAATCCGGATTTGTTGCGGGGCGGATATCGCAGCATCAAGAACGATGTGCGGGAGCGGGCGTGATACAATTTCTCGGTCCGGAGATGCTTCTTCACCCTACAAGAACCCAGGCGCCCGTACGTTGCCCGCATGCATGCGCTCCGCAGCGATGCGCCGCTCCCGCCTTTCCCCTCCGTGTAATTCATGCGCATTCTTCTCAGCAACGATGACGGCTACTTCGCCCCCGGCATCATGGTGCTCGAGCAGGCGCTGGCGCCACACGCCGAAGTCACAGTCGTCGCTCCCGAGCGCGACCGCAGCGGCGCGAGCAACTCGCTCACGCTCGACCGTCCGCTGACGGTGCGCCGCTCCCAGAACGGCTTCTACTACGTCAATGGCACGCCTACCGACTGCGTCCACCTGGCGGTGACCGGGCTCATAGACAAGTTGCCGGACATCGTGGTGTCGGGCATCAATCACGGCGCGAACATGGGCGACGACACCATCTATTCGGGTACCGTGGCCGCCGCGACCGAGGGATTTCTCCTCGGTATTCCGTCGATTGCGATATCGCTCGTGGCCGATGGCGGCGATCGCTACGACACTGCGGCGCGAATTGCGCTCGAGCTCGTGCAGCGTTTCAAGTCGCGACCCCTTGGGCAGGCGGTGCTGCTCAATGTCAATGTGCCCGACGTCCCGTACGAGAATCTGCGCGGCGCCGAAGTGACGCGGCTCGGCAGGCGCCACAAGGCGGAACCGGTGGTGAAATCGATTACTCCCCGCGGGGAATCCGTCTACTGGGTGGGTGCCGCGGGCGGGGCGCAGGACGCGGGCGAGGGTACCGACTTCAACGCGATTGCTCACGGCGTGGTGTCGATCACCCCGCTGCAGGTGGACCTGACGCGCTACGCCCAGTTCGACGTCGTGCGAAACTGGATGTCATGAGCTCATCGCGGCATTCCGGCATCGGCATGACCTCGCAGCGCACCCGGCTGCGAATGGTGGAACGCCTGCGGGATCAGGGGATCTGCGACGAAGTCGTGCTCGCCGCGATGGGGGAGGTGCCGCGCCACGTCTTCGTTGACGAGGCGCTCGCGAGCCGCGCGTATGAGGATATCGCGCTGCCGCTGGGCTTTGGCCAGACGATTTCCAGTCCTTTCACCGTTGCGCGCATGACCGAGCTTGCGCGAGGCGGCATGGACCTGGGAAGAGTGCTGGATATCGGAACCGGCTGCGGCTACCAGGCCGCCGTGCTGGCGCGCGTCGCGCGGGAAGTGTACTCCGTGGAACGCCTGGCGCCGTTGCTTGCGAAAGCGCGCAGGAACCTGCGTGAATTCCGGTTGAGCAGCGTCCGCTTGCGGCATGGCGACGGATTGCTGGGCTTGCCGGAAGCGGCGCCGTTCGACGCTGTTGTCATGGCCGCCGCCGCAACCCACGTGCCGCCGGCGCTTCTCGACCAGCTCGCGGTCGGTGGTAGAATGGTTCTGCCGATGCTGATCAATCGCGAGCAACGCTTGTGCGTGATCGAGCGCACGACGCAGGGCTACGCGGAAAAGCAGATGGATCAGGTGAAATTCGTGCCGTTGCTGCCTGGAGTGGAATGACGAATCGGGTGCTGGATTTCCGTCCGCAGTCGCTTGCGGCCCTGGTGTTGGCGGGAGCCTTGCTCGGCGGCTGTGCGGCCACGCGACAGGCGCCGGTGATCGAGCGCGTGCCGCAGGCAAGACCCGTCCCGCCGGCGCCGACCGCTGCAAGGCGGCCGGCGCCCGACGCGCGGCCCGGGTTTCACACGGTAAAGAAGGGCGATACGCTTTACAGCATCGCGCTCGACTACGGTCTTGATTACCGCGAACTGGCCGCATGGAACGCCATCGATCCAGCGCGGATCCAGGTCGGCCAGCAGGTGCGGTTGACGCCGCCGGGCGGCGCGGTGACAACGGCGCCGCTCAAGACCGCACCGGCTGTGGTCGAGGCGCGGCCGCTCGGCGCCGCGACACCCGGCGCACCGGCGGAAAACGTGAAGGTCGAACCCAAGGCGGTGCGCATGCCGTACACGGATCAGGCGTACGCCCAGCTCGCTTCGCTCAAACCCGATGCGAGTGCCGTCCCGAAGCCCGAACCGCTAGTGGAGCAAAAGGCGGAACCCGCGCGCGGCGGCGACGATCCGGACTGGATCTGGCCGACGAACGGAAAAATCATCGGCAATTTCACCGAGGGCGCAACGCTGAAAGGCATAGCGATCGCTGGCAGGCTCGGGCAGCCCGTGGTCGCCAGCGCCGCGGGAAAGGTCATATTCAGCGGCACCGGCATTCGCGGGTTTGGCAAACTTATCGTGATCAAGCACAACAATACGTTTCTCTCGGTCTACGCGCATAACAACCAGTTGCTGGTCAAGGAAGGACAAACCGTCGCGAAGGGCCAGAAGATCGCCGAAATGGGCAACACGGACACCGATCGGGTGAAGCTGCATTTCGAGATCAGGCGCTTCGGCAAGCCGGTGGACCCGATCAAGCTGCTGCCGGACCGGGCCGCGTGAACCGGACGCGTCAGGCGGCGAACTCGCGCACCCGGCGCTGAAGATCGCGCACCAGCGCCGGATTCGTTTCGGCGCCATATCGAAGCGCGACGTAAAGACGTGTAATCGCGGTGACCGCCGGTACGAGATCGGGCCGCCCGCGCGCGAGCCGCATCGCGTAATCGGAGGGTCCTTCCGCGGGATCGCGCGGCAGTCCCTTGCGACGGAGCTTGGCGCAGAAGGCAAGGTAGGCACGCTTGACCGGATCGTCGATACGCGTCCTGAGCCGTCGCAGCATGAAGGGCGCCAACGACAGGACGATAAGACCGGAGGCGCCGGCGAGAACGATGGCCAGCGTCCGCCACGTCGCATCGTCGATGCCGACCTGTGCGAGGAGACGGCGCTGGCGGTCCTGATTGTAGCCGAGCACCCGCTGGTTCCAGCCGTTGGCGACGGAGTCCCAGGCCAGGCGCAGCTGGCGCAGCAAGGCGTAGTCGCCGCGCACCATAAACGGCAGCGGGTCGGTGCGGGGTACCGCGGCCGCGATTCCGGTCTGAACCCGCTGCGGCGAGACTGCCGCGGTTGGATCCACGCGGACCCAGCCCTCTCCGCGGATCCACACTTCGGTCCACGCGTGCGCGTCTGCCTGCCGCACGATCATGTAGTTGCCCACGGGGTTGACTTCACCGCCAAGGTAGCCGGTGACGATGCGCGCCGGAATGCCGGCGGCGCGCATCAGCACCGCGAACGCGGAAGCATAGTGCTCGCAGAAACCCCTTCTTGTGCTGAACAGGAAGTCGTCGACCGGGTCGTTGCCCAGTTGTGGTGGTGACAGGGTATAGAAGAAACTCTCATTGCGGAACATCGACAGCACTTCGGCGATCAGCGCTTTGTCGTCGGCGAACCTGCCGCGCAGGCCGCGGGCGAATTCCGCGGTGCGCGGGTTGGTTCCCGGCGGCAAGGCAAGCGCGCGACGCAACCCCGCTTCGCCTTCGTCAAGGCCGTAACGCGCATCGAGATAGGAAGACATCTCGTACCGCTGGCGGCTGGTGACCGGCGCGAACGACCGCAACTGGAAGTCGCTGCTCGCGGCCGCGCGCGGCGGAACCCGGCCCGGGAGATCGATCGCGAACAGCCAGCGCTGGTTGTGCGGCTCTATCGTGACGGCGTATTCAATGGGCGCGCTCCGCGCCTGGAACTGCGGTTCCCGGTAGTAATTCCGGCGCGCCGCAGTCCAGGTATAGCCGTCGAAGTTCCACATTACCGGGCCGCGCCAGTAAAGCTGCCCGGGTTCCGGAATGGTGGACTTGAACTCGACGCGGAATGCCACGGCATCGGAGAGCGTCAGGTCGATCAGACTGCCGGGGGACATGGTGTCGGACAGGCCGGTCACACCGGTATAGGCATCGTGTGGCAGGCCCCACAACGGGCCCGGCACCCTCGGAAAGAACAGAAAGAGCGCGAGCATCAGCGGCACCGAGTGGACGAGCAACCCCCCCGCGGTGCGCCACTGATTCCGGTAACCGGCGGGCGGTTGCGTGTAATTGAGGTCGATCATTGCGGCGGTGATAACCCATACGCACGCGAGGAGATAAAGCGCCGTGGGAATTGTCTGCGAAAACAGGAAGTTGGTGATGACCAGGAAATAGCCGAGGAAAACCACCAGGGCGGCGTCGCGTTGCGAGCGGGTTTCCAGGAGCTTGAGCGCAAGCATGACAACGAGCAGCGCCACGCCCGCGTCGCGGCCGAAAAGCGTCCGATAGTTGAGGTAGACGCCGGCGGTTACGCCCATGACGACGATGAGCAGGAGCCACTTGCGGGGCAGCTCGAGCCGGGCGCGACCGAGGTACACCCGCCAGAGCACGATCATGAGCGCGAGCAGGGTGATCCACCACGGCAGACGAACAGCGTGCGGGGCCGCCACCATCGTGAACGCCGCGGCCAGCCAGAGCGTGTTACGCAGACTGATGGTCGGAGCCATTGTCCCGGTTTTCATCGATCCCGTGCAGTGCCAGCGCTTCGAGACAGCGGTCGCGCTGCAGGTCGCCGGCGCCGAGCGCAATCGTCTTGCCGGGTATGCGCAAACCGAATGCCATTCCAAGCGCGTGGGCGTCCACCACCCACCGCGTAAGACATGAAAGCTTCTCTTCGACGTTCATGCCGGGAGGAAGCCGGCGCCAATCGAGCCACAACTCGCTGTCGGCGCGACCGCTGAACTGCTTGGTGAGCAGACCCCGGTCCCGCGCCGCCGCTTTCCACGCGATATGGCGCGGTGAGTCTCCCAGATGATATTGCCGCAGGCCGGAGAAATCCTCCTGTCCCTGCCCGTGTTGCGCGCCTTGTCCCGCGCTCGATTCCGCCGGAGGCAATGGCAGACCGGCTGGCGCCAGGCGCGGGTAAACGATGCAGCGCAGGTCCAGCTCGAGGTAGGCCCAGGCGTAATACAGTCCGAGCGGATATCGGGTGTACAGCGTCAGCCGCCCCGGGCGCAGGATGCCGCGGCGGACGGCCCGAATGCCGATGGCGGCAATCGCCTCGCCCTGTCCCGGGACGTCGACGAACGCGGAATCGCGCTTGTTGCTCGTGAGACCGATGCTGTAGCGGTCCGCCGCGCCGGGATTGGCGAGGCACACGGCGAACTGCGCATGTTCACCCGCGAAAACCGGGCGCGTCCGGCCGGGATAAATTCTCAGATTCGCCAGATTGCGAAACGTGTAAATCATCGCGTTGAACCCCATCGCGACGAGCAGGAAGGTAAGGACAAAGCCCAGGCTCAGGCCGTAGTTGATTGCGCCGATCAGCATCAGTACCAGGACGGCCCCGAATACGATGCCCTGGCGCGTGGGCAGGATGAAGACGCGGCGCTGGACGAGAACGATGCTGCCCGATTCCAGGCCGCGCGGGCGGAAGATCCAGTTGTAAAGTTGATTCTTCAGCGCGGCGTACATGGCGATGTAGCGAGTGGGACGTCAGGCTCCGCGCGGCGCGCGTTCGTCGTGGTCGTGCGTTGGTTACGGAATGGCCACCTGCCTGATCAGATCCCCGGCGACATCGACGCCGTTGGCGCGGGTGACCTCGCCGGTGGTTGCGAGGCGATGGCCGACCACGCCCGGCAGCACCGCCTGCACGTCTTCAGGCACGACGTGGCCGCGGCCGTCCATCAAGGCCCATGCGCGCGCGGCATGCAGCAGCGCGAGGGCGGCCCGCGGCGAAAGTCCGTTGACGTAGTCGGGGCAACGGCGCGTAAAGCCGACCAGCGCCTGGACGTAATCGAGGAGCGCGCCCGAAGTGTAGACCTGCGTCGCCTGGTGCTGCAGCTGACTCAGCGTGGGGACGTCCATGCACGGCTTCAATTCCTCGAGCAGATCGCGCCGGTCCTGTCCCTGAAGCAGCGCGCGCTCGGCTTCATTGTCCGGGTAACCCAGCTCGATGCGCATCAGGAAGCGGTCGAGCTGGGATTCGGGGAGCGGAAAGGTCCCCACCAGATGCGAAGGATTCTGTGTGGCGATCACGAAAAATGGCTGAGGCAGGCGCCGCGTTTCGCCTTCGGTCGTCACCTGGTGTTCTTCCATCGCTTCCAGCAGCGCGCTCTGGGCCTTCGGTGTCGCGCGGTTGACTTCGTCGGCGAGCACGACCTGGGCGAAGATCGGCCCCGGATGAAACTTGAAACCGCCACTGTCGCGATCGTAGATCGATACGCCGAGGATGTCGGCGGGCAGCAGATCGCTCGTGAACTGAATGCGCTGGAATCCCAGCCCGAGCGATGCGGCGAGCGCGTGGGCGAGCGTCGTTTTTCCGACGCCGGGGAGGTCCTCGATCAACAGGTGACCCCGCGCCAGCAGGCAGGCGAGGGCGAGCCGGATCTGGCGTTCCTTGCCGAGGATGATGCCGCCCACCTGGGTGACGATTTTATGGATCTGATCGTTCATGAACGGGCTCGGGTTAGTCACCATCGAGTTTGCCACATCCGGCGGGTTTCGTCCCGCATCAGGTGTGGCGGTGGGGCTGCATCTTATAGCGTGCGTTCGATGCGCATCAAATGAGAGTCTCCGGTATCGAACGCGATCCTGAATCCGAGCTCCTGCACGAAGCGGAGCATCTTGTGGTTGCTCGACAGCGCTTCCCCGAACATCAGCGTGAGCCCGCGTTGCCGGGCGGCGTCCACAAGCGCGTGCATCAACCGCGTGCCGATACCCCTGCGCTGCCAGGCATCAGCCACCACGATCGCGAACTCGCAACTCGTGCCGTCCGGGGCGACGACGTAGCGGGCCACGCCGATTTCGGTCTCCTTTCCGTCCACCAGCGTCACCGCGATCAGCGCCATGTGCCGATCGTAGTCGACCCGGGTAAAATGAGACAGCATTTTCGGTGAAAGTTCGCGCAACGAATCCAGGAAGCGGAAGTAGCGGGACTCGTCCGAGAGATCGCGCACGAATTGCTGTTCGATCTCGGCGTCTTCCGGGCGTATCGGCCGAATGGTGATGGCAGTGCCGTCGGGCAGGGTGAGGTGCCGGACGAGACGGGAAGGATAGGAAGGCATGGGCCCGGGGCGGCAGCGCCGGAACCGGTAACCGGTACCGGCCGCGATGTTAGACACCGTGAGTGCGCACATTATAAGATCGACCTGTCTGCTACGGAATCCGCCATTACAACCACAACCGGCAAGCGCATGAGCACGGCGTTCATCACCCACAGCGACTGCCTGCTGCATGACATGGGGGATCATCATCCCGAGCAGCCGGCGCGCCTCAAGGCGGTCGAGGATCAGTTGATCGCGTCGGGGCTGATGAATTGGCTGCAGCATGTCGACGCCCCGCTCGCGCGCCGCGAGCACCTCGAGCGCGTTCACACGCCACGCCATATCGCGTCGCTCGAGCGGTCCGCCCCCACGACCGGTCTGGTGCATCTTGACCCCGATACGGCGATGAATCCGCACACGCTGACCGCCGCGTTGCGGGCGGCCGGGGCGGCGGTGCTGGCGACCGACATGGTGATCGAAGGGAAGGTGGAGAGCGCTTTCTGCAACGTGCGGCCGCCCGGCCATCACGCAGAGCGCGGCCGCGCGATGGGGTTTTGCCTGTTCAACAATGTGGCCGTCGCCGCCGCGCATGCGCTGGAGGCGCACGGGCTGGAGCGCGTGGCGGTGGTCGATTTCGACGTGCATCACGGCAACGGCACCGAGGACATCTTTCGCGATGACCCGCGCGTGCTCATGGTATCCACGTTCCAGCACCCCTTTTATCCGTACAGCGGCCTCGAGGGCCGATCGGATCGCATGGTCAACGTGCCGCTGGCGGCGTACAGTTCGGGTCGTGAATTCCGGGCCGCGGTCGTGACGCACTGGATGCCGGCGCTCGAGGAGTTCAGACCCGAGATGCTTTTTGTATCGGCCGGATTCGACGCCCATCGCGAGGACGACATGGCGATGCTCAACCTGGTCGAAGACGATTACGCCTGGGTGACGGAAAGAATCAAGGAGGTGGCAGACCGTTACGCCCGGGGCCGGATCGTGTCCACCCTGGAAGGAGGATATGCCCTGCATGCGCTGGGCCGCAGCGTGACGGCTCACCTCAAGGTGATCGGGGAACTGTAGAATTGACTGCAATCAAACCGGCAGTGGCCCGGGGGAGACCATAACAGAATGGCCAGGACGCGAACCAACGCGCGACAGAAAAGCCGCGCGGCCAAGCCGCGGCGCCCGTCTTCCACGGGGGCGGGCCGCGACAGCGCAAAGGCAGGGAGAAAAGCGAGGGGCGCAACCGGCGCCGGCCGCGACGACCAGCGTAGCGTTGATTCGGGCTTCAAGAGTACTTTCGAGCACGCGCCCGTTGGCATCGCGCACGTCGGACTCGACGGACGCTACCTTCTGGTCAATCGCGCGCTGTGCGAGATGCTCGGTTACTCGGAACGGGAACTGCTCGCGCGCCGGTATCAGGATCTCACGTTGCCCGAGGACCTGGAAACGGGTTTCCGGCTGCGACAACGGCTTCTCGCCGGGCAGATATCCACCTATACGCACGAAAAGCGTTACCGCCGAAAGGACGGCCGGATTCTCTGGTGCAACGTAGCGGCGCATCTGGTGCGGGACGGGCGCGGGCGTCCCCGGTATTCGATTTCCGTCATCGACGAAATCTCGCAGCGCAAGGCGGCCGAGGGTCGTTTCGTCGCCACTTTCGAGCAGGCGGCGGTGGGCATCGCGCACACCACCCCCGCCGGGCGGTTTCTCTCCGCGAACCGGCGCTTGTGCGACATGCTGGGCTACGGCCGCGACGAGCTGGCCACCCTGTCGACACGCGAGCTGACGCATCCCGATGACCGCGACCGCGACGATGCGCCGCGCACGGAGCTCATTGCCGGCAAGCGCGATCATTTCACCGTGGAGAAGCGCTACCTGCGCAAGGACGGGTCGCTTGTCTGGGTCAACCGTACGGTAACGCTCGCTCTGGACGCCGCGAGCGGCGATCCCTACCTCATCCAGGTCTTCGAGGACATAACCGGGCGCAAGCGCGCCGAGTACCGTTTGGAGCGCGCGAACCGCGCCCACCGCGTGCTCGCCGAGTGCAGTCACGCCCTGGTGCACGGGGGCGACGAAACGCGAATGCTGGAGAGCATGTGCCGCATTCTGGTCGAGTCCGGCGGATACAGGCTGGCGTGGGTCGGGCTCGCCACCGATGATCCGCTGCGTCCGATCCGCGCGGTCGCTCATGCCGGATACGGCGCCGACGAACCCATGACCGGCCCGGTGTGGAGCGCGGAAGGGCGCTACCGGGGATTCATGAATGAAGTGATGGCGGGCGGGGAGACCAGGGTCGCGCGCGATATTCTCGACGATCCGTCGTACGCGCAGCGTCACGCCCGTGCCTTGCAGCACGGATTCCAGTCCTCGATCGCGCTGCCGCTGAAGGAGGGGGAGCGCGTGCTCGGCGCGATGGCGATCTACGCACGCGAGCCCGACGCGTTCGACGATGAAGAAATCGCCCTGCTCAATACGCTCGCCGACGACATCGCTTTCGGCATCGTGAGCGCCCGCATGCGCCTGTCGCGGGAACAGGCGGAGGCGCGATCGCGCGAGAATGAAAGGCGCTACCGCGAGACCTTCGAGCAGGCGGCGGTGGGCATTACGCGGGTCGATCTCAACGGCACGCTAGTGGACGTCAACGGCAAGTTCTGCGAAATGCTGGGCTACGCGCGTCACGAGCTCATCGGCAAATCCGTCAGGGATATCACGCATCCCGACGACTACGGGACGGGGGCGGCGTATCGGGCCCGGCTCGCGCACGGGACCGAGAAGGCGACGGCGAGCGAAAAACGCTTCATTCGCAGGGACGGCACCGTCATGTGGGCCAGGCGCACCATGTCCGCTGCCTGCGACGATGCCGGAAACCCGCAATACGTGATCAGCGTCGTCGAGGACATCACGGAGCGCAAGGAACTGGAACAGCGCTTCGAACTGACGTTCGATCACGCGGCGGTCGGCGTTTCCCTGGGTAGCCTCGACGGGCGCTACGTCGTGGTCAACCGGATGTTCGCCGACATGTTGAAATACGCGCCGGAGGAACTCGCGGGCACGGCAGTCATGGATCTCGTCCTGCCCGAAGACCGTGGCGGGATCGAGCGCTTGCGCCAGAAACTGTTCGACGGCGAGGTGAACAGCGTGACCGACGAGAGGCGCTACGTGCGCAAGGACGGAAACGTGATCCGGGCGAGACGCACGCTGTCGCTCGCGCGCGATGCGACCGGGACCCCGCTCTATTTCATCGGCGTCGCGGAAGACATCACCGAAAGCAAGGAACGCGAGGAACGTTACCGCGCGATCTTCGCCAACGCGGCGGTCGGAATCACGCGCGTCGATCTCAACGGCATTCTGGCCGACGTCAACCAGAAATTCTGCGACATGCTGGGTTACACCAGGGAGGAACTACTGGGCAGACCGGTCAGGGACATCACCCATCCGGAGGACTACGAGCAGGGGCGGCAGTACAGAATGCGATTCGCGGAAGGCGGCGCGGCGGCATCGGTGGCCGGCGAGAAGCGCTTCATCCGCAAGGACGGCACGATCATGTGGGCGCGCCGGACCATATCCGCAGTCCGCGATGATGCCGGCAAGCCGCTGTACCTCATCAGCGTGGTCGAGGATATTACCGAGCGCGTGCTGTCGAGCCGCCGGCGGGCGATGGAGCACGCGGTGGCGCGGGTGCTGGCCGGGGCCGCGACCGTGGACGAGGCCATGGCGCAGCTGATCCGCGTCATTTGCGAGGCGATGGACTGGGCCTACGGAGCGCACTGGAACTGGAGCGAAAGCGAGCGCAACCTGGTGCGCCGGGAGTGGTGGAGCGACATCGAATTCCGGATCGACAAGGACGACGAGATTTACTGGACGAGGCTCGTCTCGCAAGACGGCGGCGGGCTGTTGCGCCGCGCCTGGCTTGAACGGCAGCCGACGTGGGTCGCCGATATCCTCCAGGATGAATCGTTCAGGCGCAGGCGCAGCGCGGGCGAGCTGGGTCTGCGCAGCGCCTTCTCGTTTCCGATTCTCGGGGAAAACGAAATCCTCGGCGTGATGGAGTTCTTCGGGCGTGAAGCGCAGCAGCCCGACGAGATGCTCCTGCAGATCACGGGCTCCATAGGACGGCAGATCGGGCAGTTCGTCCGGCGCAAGGACGCCGAACACGCGCTGCGCGAAAGCGAGGAGCACTTCCGGCAGCTTGCCGACAATATTCCGCAGATCTTCTGGATCTGCGACGCGATGCAACGCGAGATGATCTATGTCAGTGCGGCGTATGAGCGCGTCACCGGGCGACCGATCGAGCCGCTGAAAGAAAATGCACGCGGCTGGCTGGAGGCCGTGCATCCGGAAGACCGGGAGCGGATCAGGACCGCCAGGAAAGGGGCGGCGCAGGGACAATACGACGAGGTGTTCCGCGTGGTGCGTCCGGACGGCTCGATCCGGTGGGTGCGTGATCGCGCCTTCCCGGTGAGGAGTCCGGAGGGCGGGATCGACCGCATCACCGGAATCGCGGAAGACATCACGGATCTGCGCGAAGCGGAAGAGCGGCTGATGTTCCTTGCGCATTACGACAACCTGACGAGCCTGCCCAACCGCGTGCTCTTTTACGACCGTCTCAAGCAGGCGCTCTCGCAGGCCCGCCGCAACGGCTGGACCACGGGTGTCATGTTCCTCGACCTCGACCGTTTCAAGAACGTCAACGATACCCTTGGGCACGGCGCCGGCGATCTGCTGCTGAGACAGGTATCCGAGCGCCTGTCCGGATGCATTCGCTCCGGCGATACCGTGGGGCGTTTGAGCGGAGACGAATTCTCGATCGTGCTCTCCAATCTGTCCGGCCCCGACGATGCAAGCCTGGTGGCGCAGAAAATAATGGCTTCGCTCGCGAGCCCGTTCAATCTGTTCGGCAAGGAGGTTTTCATCACCGCCAGCATCGGGATCACGCTCTTCCCCACGGACAGCAAGGATCAGGACACCCTGATCCAGAACGCCGATACCGCGATGTATCGCGCAAAGGAACTCGGCCGCAACAGCTTCCGTTTTTACACGCCCGAAATGAACGCGCGCGCGCTGGAGAAGCTCAGTCTCGAAAGCAGCCTGCGCCGGGCGCTGGAGCGCCGGGAATTCGTGCTCTATTACCAGCCCAAGGCCAGCCTGGTCACCGGCGAGATCACGGGCGTCGAAGCATTGCTGCGCTGGAAGCATCCGGAACTCGGGCTGACCTTGCCCGCCGATTTCATGCAGATGCTGGAGGAAACCGGGCTGATCGTGGCGACCGGCGAATGGGTGATCCGTTCCGCCTGTGCCCAGATCAGGGCGTGGCAGAGCGCCGGATTGAAGGCGGTGCCGGTCGCCGTCAATCTCTCGGCGCGGCAGTTTCAGTCCCGCGACCTGGGACAGACGATCTCGCGGATCCTCGATGAAGAGCAGGTCAGGCACGAGCTGCTCGAGCTGGAGATCACGGAGACCTCTCTCGCCGAGAACACGGACGAAGCCGCGGACACGCTGGCATTCCTCAATGCCCTGGGGGTGCGCGTTGCGATCGACGACTTCGGCACCGGGCATTCCAACCTGACGCGTCTCAAACGTTTTCCGCTCGATTCCCTCAAGATCGACAGCTCGTTCATCCGGGACATCACGACCGACGCCGACGATGCCGCGATCACCCGCGCCATCATCACCATGGCGCACAGTCTCGACCTGGCGGTGGTCGCCGAAGGCGTCGAGACGGAGCAGCAACTCGTTTTTCTCGATGCCAACGGTTGCGACCAGATCCAGGGCTATTACTTCTCGAGTCCGCTGGAGCCGGAGGAGTGCGCGAAGCTGATCGCGAGCGGGCGGCGTCTGGAGCGGCCGCCATCGTGCGCCGGGTCGGAGCACCGTGACGAAGTCGCCTGGAACGCCACGGGGGAGTGACGGCCGCGCTACGCGGAACAGCGGCCTTGGCGCCGACGCTAGGCGATGAAGATCGCCGCCAGCACTTTACGACCTTCCGCGGTGAGGATGTTGTAAGTGCGGCAGGCCGCCCGGCTGTCCATCGCTTCGAACCCGACGCCGGCGGAGGAAAACAGGCGCGATAGCTCCGGCCGGGGAAAGCGCAGCGTCTTTCCCGTCCCCAGCAGCACGATTTCGGGCCGGAGCCCCAGCAGGTACTCGAAATGCGAGGCTTCGAGCGCGTCGAACCCGGTGACCCTCCAGGCCATGACCCGATCGGGCATTATCACCAGGTGCTCTTCGTGGCGCACGTTGTTGATCGCCACATAACCGGGTCCGTAGCCGGTGAAGAGGTTCTGGCCGGACGCGGTGGCTAGATGAAACTTCATCGGAACGGCGCGACGCTCGGTAAGCCGCTGAATTTGCGATAGGTTGGGTGCTCCGCTAGAATTATACGCTTTTTCACCCCGCTGCCCCGCAGCATGGAAGAATTCGCACGCATCAGACGCCTGCCGCCGTACGTGTTCAACGTGACCGGCGAGCTCAAGCTCGCCGCCCGGCGGCGCGGCGAGGACGTTATCGATTTCAGCATGGGCAATCCGGATCAGCCGACCCCGCGCCACATCGTCGACAAGCTGATCGAGACCGTGCAGCGTCCGGATACCCACCGCTACTCGGTGTCGAAGGGCATTCCGCGCCTGCGGCGCGCGATATGCAACTGGTACCAGTCGCGCTACGGCGTCGAGCTCGATCCCGACTCCGAGGCGATCGTGACCATCGGATCGAAGGAAGGCATCGCGCACCTCACGCTCGCGACCCTCGACACCGGCGATATCGTCCTGGTGCCCAATCCGAGCTACCCGATCCATATCTACGGCCCGGTGATTGCGGGCGCGGACATCCGGCACGTGCCGATGCAGGCGGGATGCGATTTTTTCGAAGCGCTCGAGCGCGCCGTCAGGGACTCCTATCCCAAGCCCAAGATGCTGATCGTGAACTTCCCGAGCAATCCGACGACCCAATGCGTGGACCTGCCGTTTTTCGAGCGCCTGGTCGCGATCGCGCGCGAGCACGATATCTACGTCGTGCACGACCTCGCCTATGCCGATATCGTCTTCGACGGCTATCGCGCGCCGTCCATCCTGCAGGTTCCGGGCGCGCGCGATATCGCGGTCGAGTTCTTCACGATGTCGAAGAGCTATAACATGGCCGGCTGGCGCGTGGGGTTCATGGTCGGCAACCGGGACTTGGTGACGGCGCTCGCGCGCATGAAAAGTTATCACGACTATGGAATGTTCACGCCGATCCAGGTTGCGTCGATCATCGCCCTCGAGGGACCGCAGGACTGCGTCGAGGCCGTGCGCGCGGTCTATCAGGGCCGCCGCGACGTGCTGTGCAGCGGCCTCGATGCGGCCGGCTGGAAGGTCGAGGTTCCGAAGGCGACGATGTACGTGTGGGCGCCGATTCCGGAGCCGTACCGGTCCATGGGCTCGCTCGAGTTCTCCAAGAAGCTGCTCGCGGAGGCCAGGGTCGCGGTCTCGCCCGGCACGGGCTTCGGGCATTACGGCGACGACCACGTGCGCTTTGCCCTGATTGAAAACGAGGCGCGGACCAGGCAAGCAATACGCGGCATCAAAGATATGTTCAAGAAGGATGGTTTGCTGTGAACCTCCATGGCCAAGTCTGGGTGAAGGCTAACCTGCCATGAAGCCTATCAATGTCGGTCTGCTGGGCATCGGCACCGTCGGCGGCGGGACCTTTACCGTGCTCAGCCGGAATCAGGAGGAGATCGCGCGGCGCGCCGGCTGTGCGATCACCATGAAGATGGTCGCCGACAAGGACCTCGACAGGGCGAAGCGGCTGGTCGGCGAGCGGGCGCTCGTCACTGCGGACGCCGGCGAGGTGGTGGACCACAAGGACATCGATATCGTGGTCGAACTGATCGGCGGCACGACGATCGCGAAGGAACTGATCCTGCGCGCGATCGCCAACGGCAAGCACGTCGTCACCGCCAACAAGGCGCTGCTCGCCCAGCACGGCAACGAGATCTTCGCCGCGGCGCAGGAGAAAGACGTGATGGTGGCGTTCGAAGCGGCCGTGGGCGGCGGCATACCGATCATCAAGTCACTGCGGGAGGGACTCACCGCGAACCGCATCGAGTGGATCGCCGGCATCATCAACGGCACCAGCAATTTCATCCTTTCCGAGATGCGCGAGAAGGGAGCGGGATTCGACGAGGTGCTGAAAGAGGCGCAGCGCCTGGGTTACGCCGAGGCGGATCCCACCTTTGACGTCGAGGGCGTGGATGCGGCGCACAAGCTCACCATCATGGCCGCGATCGGGTTCGGCATTCCGATGCAGTTCTCCGCGGCGTATGTCGAGGGCATCTCCCGGCTGACACGGGCGGACATCGCGTATGCCGAGGAACTGGGCTACCGCATCAAGCTGCTTGGCATCGCCAAGCGCAAGCCGAAAGGCATCGAGCTCAGGGTGCATCCGACGCTGATTCCGGCGCGACGCCTGATCGCCAACGTCGAGGGTGTCATGAACGCGATTCTGGTCAAGGGCGACGCCGTGGGACAGACCATGTATTACGGGGCGGGAGCCGGCGCCGAACCGACCGCGTCCGCGGTGGTCGCCGATCTCGTCGACGTGGCCCGCATGCTGACGGCCGATCCCGAGCATCGGGTGCCGCATCTGGCATTCCAGCCCAACCGGCTGTCCGACATTCCGATCCTGCCGATCGGGGAGGTCGAAACGTCGTACTACCTGCGGCTGCGGGTGATGGACAGGCCGGGCGTGCTGGCCGACATCACGCGCATCCTCGCCGATCTCGACATATCCATCGACGCCATGGTGCAGAAGGAACCGCACGAGGGCGAGGAGCAGGTGGACATCATCATGCTGACCCACCAGACGGTCGAGAAGCACATCAACGCCGCAATCGCCAGGATCGAGGCGCTCCCGGTGGTGGCCGGCAAGGTCACTCGCATCCGCCTCGAGCAACTCACTTGAATGTTCAGTGTTCGGGGTTCAGGGTTCGACCTTGAATCCAAAGCCATGAGCCCGGAACCTTGAACCTTGAACCTGGAACATGCATCCGTATAACGGACTCATAGAAAAATACCGCGAGCGCCTGCCAGTCGCGGATGACACGCCTGTCGTCTCGCTCAACGAAGGCGCGACGCCCCTGATCGAGCTGAGGAACCTGCCGCGGCTTGCCGGCAAGAACGTTCGCATTTTCGGCAAGTTCGAAGGCCTCAATCCCACCGGGTCGTTCAAGGATCGCGGCATGACGATGGCGGTAAGTAAAGCGCTGGAGGCAGGCGCGCGGGCGATCATCTGCGCTTCGACCGGCAATACCTCGGCCGCGGCCGCGGCCTACGCGGCGCGCGCCGGCATCGCATGCTTTGTTCTCATTCCCGAGGGCAAGATCGCGCTCGGGAAGCTGTCGCAGGCGATGATGCATGGATCGGTAGTGATCCAGATCCGCGGCAACTTCGATGACGGCATGCGGCTGGTACAGGAGGTCGCGAAGACGATGCCGGTCAACATCGTCAATTCGATCAACCCGTATCGCATCCAGGGGCAGAAGACCATCGCGTTCGAGGTGATCGAAGCCTTGGGCGATGCGCCGGACTACCACGCGCTTCCGGTCGGCAACGCCGGCAACATCACGGCGCACTGGATCGGATATTCGGAAGCGGTGTGCACGGATACGCGCGCCTGCGCCCTGTGCCAGGGCAGGTGCGGCTACCACAAGACGAAGCTCGCCACGCGCAGGCCGGTCATGCTCGGTTATCAGGCCTCGGGGGCGGCGCCGATCCTGCGCGGCAGACCGGTCGAGAATCCGGAAACCGTCGCCACCGCGATCCGCATCGGCAATCCGGTTTCGTGGCAGCAGGCGCTCGCCGCGCAGCAGGAGTCGGGCGGCTGGTTCGGGGAATGCACCGACGGGGAAATCCTGCGCGCGCAGAAGATGCTGGCACAGACCGAGGGGATTTTCTGTGAGCCCGCGTCGGCCATCTCGATCGCCGGGCTGCTGAAAGATCTTGAACTCGGAAAGATCGGGGAGGGCAGCACCATCGTGTGCACCCTGACCGGCCATGGCCTGAAGGATCCGGATACCGCGATTGCGCAAAGCGTGAAGCCGCTCACGGTCGAAGCGGAGCTGGACGCGATCGAGGATGTCATCCGCGGGCATCTGCCGCCCAGTTGAAGCGAAAGAACCTCGCGCAAGGCACTGCGTCGCAGCGCCGGCGGGCCGCGGCGCGGGTCCGGTCGGAGCCGCTACTCGAAACGCATCGAAAAATCGATCGCCTCGATGTCCTTGGTGAGGCTGCCGATCGAGATGCGGTCCACCCCGGTTTCGGCGATCGCGCGCACGTTGCCGAGCGTGATTCCGCCCGAAGCCTCGAGTTGCGCGCGGCCGGCGGTGACTTCGACCGCCCGGCGCATCGTCGCGACTTCCATGTTGTCGAGCAGGATCATGCGGGCGCCCGCGGCAAGCGCTTCGCGCAGTTGATCCAGATTTTCGACCTCGATCTGGATCCATACGCCGGGCGGAGCGATGGCTCGAGCCGCGGCAAGGGCCGCACCCACGCCCCCCGCTGCGGCAATGTGGTTTTCCTTGATGAGTATGCCGTCGTACAAGCCCAGGCGGTGATTGACGCCGCCGCCCGTTCTTACCGCGTATTTCTGGACGATGCGCAGTCCCGGCACGGTCTTGCGCGTGTCGACGATCGCGGCGCGGGTGCCCCGTACGGCGTCGACGTAGCGGCGGGTGGCGGTCGCGACGGCCGAGAGCGTCTGCAGGAAATTGAGCGCGGTACGCTCCGCCGTCAACAGCGCGCGCGACCGTCCGCGCAACGAGCACGCGATTGTACCGGCGGCAAGCCGTTCGCCTTCGGCGGCGTTCCATGATATCGCCACGCCCGGATCGAGCCGGCGGAAGCAGGCCTCAAACCATGCGCGGCCGCACAGCACGGCCCCGCTGCGGCAGATGACTGCCGCACGGGCCTCGCTCTCCGCGGGGATCAGCAGCGCGGTCAGGTCGCCGCTGCCCACGTCCTCGGCCAGAGCGGCGTCTACGGTACGCTCGATTTCGGATGCCGACCCCATGGATTTACTCTAGAACCTATCTCAATAATAGACGCGTGATGCGTTGTGGCCAAAACACGATGAATGCGAGGAGCGGGGCGCGGCCCATGTCGCGAATATGGGCAAGCCGCGCGACAACGCAGGCGGCGCGCCGCAGCGTCGAGCAGGGACCCGCTTTAGCGGGAAGCGACCGCGAAGGCGCGCATGAGGACCGTGATCGCGGCGCGCTCTGGCCCGTTCCCGG
>JACQOJ010000025.1 GCA_016202605.1 Betaproteobacteria bacterium | reverse complement strand
TCGAGCGTGCCTTTGACATTACCAAGGAGGTGCGCGCGAGCGGCGTGACGGTCGTGACGGTCGAGCAGAACGCCTTCGCCGATCTCGAGCTTTCGGACCGGTCGTGAGGGATCCAGCAGGGCCGCGTCGCGCTCACTGGCGTCCGCGCGGAGCCGCTCAACGACCCGCACGTCAAGAAGGTCCGGCTCGGCGCGTAGGGCAAGACGACCCGTCGAAGACTCCCACAGGGTCGTCCACGCGAAGGGCGATCAGCGTCCCAGCAGGCTGCGGAAGAAGGTTTTGATACGGTTCCAGATCACCGAGAGGATTAGGGGGGCCGCGTTGATCTCAGAGATCGAGGCACCAGCCGTGGAGTCTGCGCGTGCGGAGCCGTTGCCCCGGTTAAGGCGCGCTCGTAGATTCCGGGCGAAGGCGTCCGTCATGCGCCAGGCGATGTCGTGCACGATGCTCGAGCGGCTGAATTGCGCGAGCGGGCCGGTGAGCGTGAATCCGACATCGACCTCGACCCGGGTCGCGGCGCCATTCTCATCCTCGATCAGCACGTACTGGATCTCGCCGCGCGTCGCCGAGCGCGAGCGCGCGTCGTGGGCGCTGCCGCGAATCACCCCTGAGAAGCTCGACGCGTCGCGAACCACGTCGGCCGCGCCGTCGAACTCCGAGACGATAGGCCCGACCTTGATCCTGATCCTGGTCTCGACGTGCTCGTCCGTCGGCGTGCCGAGTAGCGACGTTCCGGGCAGGCAGGTCGCAACATCGCCGAGGCGCCCGAAGAAGGCCCAGACTTTGGCGCGTGGGTAGTCGACGGTGAAGGACTCGTGCAGTGTCGTCTGCGGCTTGCCCACGCCGGGCTCGGCTACACGTCTCGCTTCCGGCGCACGATCCGCGGCGCCGGCAGGCCCGGGCCGCCTGGCTGCGCGCGCTGCCGCCGGCGCAGCGGCAACAGCTCCTACTGCTGTCGGCCTGGCGCGTCCCGAACCGGCGGGCCCGAATTCGGCGCGCGGGCTTGGCGGCGATGACAGTCCTTTCGCCTTGCGCTCCGTAATGACGCTTTGTATCGCACGCACGATGCCGACGTAACCGGTGCACCGACACAGATTTCCGCTCATTGCGACTCGGATATCACGCTCGTTTGCATCGGGCATCCGCATTACAGTGTCGCGCGCCGAGATCAGCATTCCGGGTGTGCAGTAGCCGCACTGCAGCGCGTGCTCGCGCGAGAACGCAGCCCGCAATTCACCCGCGATCAAGTCCTCGTCCAGCCCTTCGACGGTGGTGACCCTCGCGCCTTCGCACGCGACGGCCAATGTGATACAGGAGCGGATCGGCGTTCCATCGACGAGCAGCGTGCAGGCGCCGCATACGCCGTGCTCGCAGCCGAGGTGCGTGCCAGTGAGGTTGAGGCTCTCCCTGAGAAAGTCCGCAAGTTGCATGCGCGGCTCGACGCTCGCCGATACGGCTTTCCCATTGACCGTGATGTTGATTCTCTTCATGGCCGCGCCGCCTGGTCGATTGCGCGCTTCAGCGCGACGAGATGCAACTGGCGGTCCACCGCGTCGGTGATTCCTGAGTCCTCGAGTGCCCGGACGGCCGCGCTGGCGTCGAACGCCTTGGCGAGGCCGGATCCGGGACTGCCGCTGAAGAGCGGCGCTGCGCCGGAGAAAACGATCGGGACCGATTCAGTGGCCCCGATCACGGCCCGAAGGACGTCGCGCGCCGGGTCGTGCAGGATGGCGCCGATTGCCTGCGCCATCTCGCCGGTCTTGCGGGAAATCTTGTGAAAGCCCCAGCGCGCCCCGAGGGACAAGCGGGGGATGCGCACGGCTTCGACCAACTCCCCGGGCTCGAGGGCAACCTGGAAGACGCCGGTCATGAACTCATCGATCGGAATCGCGCGCCGCCCCGAGGGGCCGAGGATCATGGCCTCTGCGTCGATCGCCGCCAGACACGAGATCCAGTCGGCGGCCGGGTCGGCGTGAACCAGGCTGCCGCCTATCGTTCCGCGGTTGCGCACCGCGCGGTAGGCGATCCCGCACGCAACGCGCGGCAACGCGCCTCCGGTCGCGTCCGGCACGCGCCCGTCCTCGATGTCCGCGTGCGTGACGCACGCGCCGAGGATTACGGCGTCCGCGGTTTCCTCCACCCGCTTCAACTCGGGGATCGCCGTGATATCCACCAGCAGGTCCGGCTGCACCAGGCGCAGATTGAGCATGGGCCCGAGCGACTGTCCACCGGCCAGCATCTTGACGAAGAGGTCTTCGCGGCGTGTCAACGCGATCAGGCCGTCGAGATCGGCGGGCCGCTCGTAGTCGAACGCCGACGGCTTCAAGCACGTTCTCCCGCGCTGCCCTGCGCTGCCCCGGCCGGCGGGCGCTGCCTCGCCTTGGCGATCGCCTCGAGGATGCGCCGCGGCGTCGCCGGTGATTGCAGGACCTCCGCCGGGCCGAGTGCGCCCAACGCATCGTTGATCGCGTTGGTGATCGCGGCAGGCGGCGCGATGGCGCCGCCCTCGCCGATGCCCTTCACGCCGAACTCGGTATAGGGCGAGAGTGTTTCCATGTGGATGATGCGCGGGGCGGGGACTTCGGTGGGTCCGGGGAGCAGATAGTCGGCGAGGGTCGATGCGAGGGGCTGTCCCGAGCTGTCGAACGGCATCTCCTCGTACAGTGCCGTGCCAATGCCTTGAGCCACGCCGCCGTATATCTGCCCGTCGACGACCATCGGGTTGACGAGCTTGCCGCCGTCTTCGGCGATGACGTAATCGAGGATCTCGACCCCGCCGGTTTCCGGGTCGACTGCGACCATCGCAGCGTGCGCGGCGTAGCTGAAGGTGCCGGAGTCACGCGCGGGCTTGTAGCCCATTGTCGCTTCGAGGCCGCCCGGATTAACATCGGCGGGCAAGTCCTGGGGGTGCAGGTACCATATTCGAGCGACCTCCTCCAGCGTAACGCTGCCCGACGGGCCGATCACCTTGCCGTTGCGCACAACCACCTCGGTTTCGGTCTTCAGCAGCCAGGAGCCGATCTCCGCCGCGCGGCGCGCGATCTCCCGGCACGCGCGCGATACGGCGCCGCCCGCCATCACCATCGAACGCGAGCCCCAGGTTCCGGTGGAGTACGGTGTGATTGCAGTATCGCCGTGGACCACGTTGATCTTGGCGAAGTCGATGCCGAGAATTTCGTGGGCAACCTGCGCCAGCGTCGTTTCCATGCTCTGGCCGTGGGAATGGACCCCGACGCGGAGTTCGAGCCCGCCGTCGGGCGTCAACCGCGCCGTCGCCTGCTCGTATCCGGGCACCATCGGGATGCCCCAGCCCGCGTAGACCGAGGTGCCGTGCGCGGCCTGCTCGCAGTAGACCGCGGTGCCGACGCCGATCAGCCGCCCGTCGCGAGCGCCCTCCCGCTGGCGCGCGCGCACTGCCGGAAGGTCGATGGCGGCAATTGCGCGGCGCAGGGCTTCCGGATAGTCGCCGCTGTCAAAGTGCTTCTTGGTGATGTTGTCGAACGGCATTTGTTCGGGCCGCACCAGGTTCCTCAGCCGCACTTCGTGAGGCTCGAGCCCCGTCTCCCGCGCGATCGCGTCGAGCACCAGCTCGAGCGCGAAACACACGCCCGTGCGGGCGACGCCGCGATACGGCAGGATGGGGCACTTGTTGGTCGCGACCGAGTACGTCCTGCAGCGATAAGCCGGGAAATCATACGGGCCGGGCAGGATGCTCGCGACCTGTGCCGCCTCGAGGCAGGCCGAGAACGGGTAGGACGAGTACGCGCCCGAGTCGACCGTCGCCTCGCAGTCGATTCCGAGCAGGCGGCCGTCCCGGCCTGCATAACCGGTGATCACGTAGTGGTGCTCGCGGCAGTTCGCGCCGGCGGTGAGGTGCTCGCGCCGGTCCTCGATCCAGCGCACCGGGTGCCCGCAGCGCATGGCAAGCCACGCCAGGGCGACCTCTTCGGGCAGCAGGATGCCCTTGTAGCCGAAGCCGCCCCCGACATCCGGCGAGACGACGCGGATGTTTCCGTGATCGAGCCCGAGGCATTCGGAGAGTCCAGTGCGCACGATGTGCGGCATCTGGGCCGCGGAATAGATGACGAGCTGCTCGAGCCGGCGGTCCCAGTGTGCGACCACGCCGCGGCCCTCCAGCGGTGCCATGCACTGGCGCGCGGTACGGATCTCGCGCGTCACCCTGATCGGGGCATCGAGCGCCTTGGCGATGTCGATCTCGACGTTGGTCTCAAGGAAGATGTTGTCGCCCCAGGCTTCGTGCAACAGCGGTGCGCCCGCCGCGCGTCCCTGGAGCATGTCGTGCACCGCGGGGAGCTCCTTGAGGTCCAAGCGCACCGCTGCCGCGATGTCCTCGGCGGCCGCCCGAGTGTCGGCGACACACATCGCGACGAGCTCGCCGACGTGGCGGATTTTTCCTTCCGCCAGCGCCGGCTGAACGGAGACCTTGAACCCGGGCAGGCCCGAGACGGCGCGGATGGGTTTCACCCCGGTAAGATCTTCCGAGGTGAAGACGCCGCCGCGGTGTTCCGCAGGGATTTCGATGCCCAGGATTTTTGCGTGCGCCAGCGGGCTGCGCACGAAAGCGACATCCATCATTCCGGCCAGCCGCAGGTCGGCGACGAACTGGCCCCGCCCGCGCAGGAGCCGATCGTCTTCCTTGCGCAGGGCGCAAGCACCGACACCCTGGTTTGACATCAGCTCGCTCCTGTTGCCGGTAGCAATCAACGCGCCAGTTTGCGGCCGCCCTCTTTCCGCGGCCGATTGCGGCCAATCACGGAACGCGGCGCGGGGCCGGTATCGGGAACGCGCTTGGCGCCGGGCCGCGACCGGCCAAAAAGATCGATGTAGAGCTTTACGCAATCGTTGCGGTAAGTGATGTCCGCGACGTAGATTGCCACGCCCTCGCGATTCTTGACTACGCAACGGCACTCGGCGGTGGGCGCGCCGAGCGGGATCTGAAGCAGGCTGGCCGTATCCGGGTCCGCAGTGCCGATGACCAGCGTCTGATGCGCGTGCTCGATGTCGATTCCATCGAGGTTTGCCAGGACCGGCAGCGCGGTATGCGTCTGGAATGCTTCCGGGTCGCGTTTGTAGATCCTGCGGTCGAGGTGCAGATTCACGACCGCGTACGGCGTATCCTTCTTGAGCTGCACGCTGCGCAGGAAGACGTACTCCGGCGCGAGCTTGCCATCTTCCTCGGTCAGCATCGGGAACGGCGGCGGATTGTCAACCTTGATGATCTTGGGGATGTTGCTCTTGATCGGCGCGATGAGCGACTCCCAGGAGGTCTCGAGCCTCAGCCAATGTTTGTTGTGTACTTTGTCGGCCACGAACGTTCCGCGCCCCTGCTGGCGGTGAACCAGCCCCTCGTTTTCCAGGAGCTCGATCGCCAGGCGCACCGTGACTCGCGCGACCTCGAATTCCCGCTCCAGGTCTTCCAGCGTCGAGATCTTCTGACCCGGCTGCCAGTGGCCGTTCTCGATCCGCTGCCTTAGCGCAGACGCAATCTGGATGTACAAAGGAACAGCACTCCGGGCGTACATCGTCTTCAATTTAGACATGCCGTTTTGTCTTTCCGCAAAAGAGTGATCAGGTATCAAGCTGTCCTATTCTAATGCTCAGCATGAGTCAAGGGGCGCAGGCCTTCTATTTCGTGTTGCGTCACCGCTTGCTGTTCCCTGCGCAGCAGTTCGGCTTCACGCACGTCGATGCTGACGAAACGAATGGCGCGGCCGGGCCTGCGACGTCCGACGACTGGTATGTCAGCCGAGATTACGGTTGCGATCTTGGGGTATCCTCCCGTAGTTTGGTTGTCGACCATGAGAACGATCGGGCGGCCCGAGCCCGGCACCTGGATCGATCCGGATACGACGCCATCGGAAACGATGTTGTAATCTCTCGCGTGTTCAATCTGCGGCCCATCAAGGCGGAAACCCATGCGGTCGGACTGGGGCGACACGGTGTAGACAGATGATAGAAAAGTCCTCACGCCTTCGTCAGTAAAGTAGTCTGCCTGCGGCCCGAGCACCACGCGGACCGCCTGGTCGAGGGCGAGATCGAGAGGCCGCCGCAATGCATTTTCGCTGCGAATGTCCGCTCCGGGGAGTTTGAGCGGCAGTATGTCGCCTTTCTGGAGGCGGCGCCCCTGGAAGCCGCCGATGGCGCCGCGAACGTAGGTCGACACGCTGCCCAAGGTCGGCGCAATATCAAGACCACCCTCGATCGCGACGTAGGCGCAAGCCGAATCGATCAGTGGCCCGACCCGAAAGACCTCCCCGCGCACCAGTCTTATGCTCTGCCCGGCAGGAACGATTCGCGCATCGCCCGATCGCACTTCTATGCTGGCGCCGCATCCGACAAGAGCGAGGCGGACGGAGTCGGCCAGAACCTCGCAAGTCGGACCCTGAAGCAGCATCTCGAGCCCCGGAGTGCCATGCGCATTGCCGACCAGCGCGTTCGCAAGGCGAAGACTGATCCAGTCGAGGGGGCCGGATGCCGGCACACCGATGTCCCGGTAGCCGATTCGTTCCAGGCCTTGAACGGTCGTGTGAACGCCGGGCGCAATGATCCTCAAAGCCGGCGTCATGGATTATTCGCTTCGCAGGGGACCACGTAGGTATCGGTCGCGACGGCCGCATGGATGAGTTCGAATTCGCGGGCATCGATGGGCTCGAAAGTGACCGCGTCGCCCGGGCTGAGCAGGGCCGGGCGCGGCCAGCGCAAGTCGAACAGGCGAACCGGCGTGGCGCCGATCAGATGCCAACCGCCCGGGCTTTCCACCGGGTAGATCGAGGTCATGCCGGCCGCGATGGCGACCGATCCGGCCGGGACGCGGACGCGCGGATCGGTCCTGCGCGGCAGGACCAGCGGCTGCGGCAGATCGCCCATGTACGGGAAGCCGGGCGAGAAGCCGATCATGTAGATCTGGAAACGCGTGTTGCTGTGTAGGCGGATGATCTCCCCTGTCCCGAGTCCGGTTCGTCGCGCCACGTCTTCGAGGTCGGGCGCATGAGTGGCCGCGTAGCAGGCCGGGATTCGCCACAGCTTCGACTGCCTTGGTCCGCTGACGCCATGGTCGAGGAGATCCCCGATTGCCGCCACCACGTTCTCGCCGCACGTGACCAGCGGATCATAATGGATCATCAGCGAGCGGAACGTCGGCAGCGTCTCGATGACACCCGGCAATCCCGCGTCGCGCACCAGCGCGCCCAGGCGCAGGACGCGCTCATTGAGGGCACGATCGATGCCGTCGCCGAACTCGACCACAATCGCGGTATCGCCCGCGGGGAGAAACCGCACGCTCATCGTATGCGTGTGCACAAGGCCGCTCAGTCCGACGAAAAAATTATATCATTGTGATGTACGGGCAATATGAACATAGCCCCATAAGGAGGCCGGTCCGATCGCTCGCTCGTTGCAGTGCGCGCATCAGGTGATATTGTTATTCTATTCATAGTATCATATAATTTTTGCATGATGCGGGAGGATTGCCGTGCCTGCGCTCCGGCGGCGGAATGCGGTTGATCGCTTTCAGGACATGAGGTAGGACGATGACGATATCGGTGAATTTGAATGCGGACATGGGCGAGGGGTTCGGCGCCTACCACATCGGCGACGACGACTCGATTCTCAAGATCATCCGCTCGGCGAGCATCGCCTGCGGCTTTCACGCGGGCGACCCGGTGACCATGCGTCAGGTCGTGCAGCGCGCGAAGGAGGAGGGCGTGAGCATCGGCGCGCATCCGGGGTTCAACGATCTGTGGGGGTTCGGGCGCCGCCGCATCGACATGAAACCGGAGCATCTCGAGTACATCATTGCCTATCAGATCGGTGCGCTTCAGGCGATGGCGGCGTACGTGGGCGAGAACGTTACGCACGTGAAGCCGCACGGGGCGCTCAACAACATGGCGGCCGAAAATCTGGATTACGCCATGGCGATCGGCCGCGCCATCAAGGCTGTCGACCGCAACATCATCTACGTGACCAATTTCGGCTCCGAAATGGAGAAAGCCGGGCGGGAACTGGGTCTCAAGGTGGCGCGCGAAGGCTACTGCGACCGTCAGTATGAGGACGATGGCACCCTGACTCCGAGGAAGATACCGGGATCCGTGATCAAGGATCCGGAAGCCGCGGCGAAACAGGTCGTTAACTTGGTGGTCAACGGCGTGATCATTTCGCGCAACGGTAAACGGATCGAGCAGCGCGTCGATACGCTGTGCGTCCATGGCGACGAGCCGACGGGAGTTGCGACCGCCCGTATGGCGCGTAATGCCCTCGAGGCCGCCGGCGTGAAGATCATGCGACTGCCGGACATGCAACTCACTTGAGGCCGACCGAATTGTGCCGGGAACCTGGCGCGGCACGGGAGTTACGCTGATGCAGGATCGTCCCACGCTCGCCATCGTCGGCGGCACCGGCGCGCTCGGTTCCGGCCTTGCAATGCGTTGGGCTGCCGCGGGTTACCCGGTCGTGATCGGCTCCCGCACACGCGAGAAGGCCGAGGCTGTTGCCCGCGAGATCAAACCCGCGAATGGCGCACCGCCGGTGCGCGGTGACCGTAACGAAGGGGCGACACGCTCAGGCGACATCGTCGTGCTCGCAGTCCCGTTTTCGAACCACGATGCGATTCTGGACGAGATTAAGGACGCCGTCACGGGCAAAATCGTGGTGGATGCTGTCGTTCCCCTGGTGCCTCCGAGGGTCTCGCTCGTTCAATTACCTCCGCAGGGCTCGGCCGCACAGATGGCACAGGCCCGTCTCGGCGACGGAGCGCGGGTGGTGTCGGCCTTCCACAACGTCGGAGCTGCAAAGCTCAAAGCAGAGGGCGCGGTCGATTGCGACGTGCTGGTTTTTGGCGATGACCGTGCGGCGCGGGATGCCGTCATCGCGCTTGCGGACGCCATCGGCACCCGCGGCATAGATGGGGGCCCTCTTGCCAATTCAGTCGCAGCCGAGGCGCTGACTTCCGTGCTGATCGGTATCAACAGGCGTTACAAGATCGATTGTGCCGGTATCCGCATTTCCGGGATTGCCGGCTGCGCTTTCCTTGCTTAGGTGTGCCGTATGAACGGGCGACACGGCTTATGGGCGGTCGTACCGGTCAAAATGCTTGCCCGGAGCAAACAGCGGTTGATGCCGCTGCTCTCGCGTCCAGAACGCAAAGCATTGGCCCGTGTCATGCTGGAGGACGTATTGGGAGCACTGATGCGAAGCACATCGCTCGCCGGCGTGATGGTGGTCACCGGGGACCAATGCGCGGCGGCAACCGCACGCAGGGCCGGAGCGCTTGTCATGAAGGACGCCAACAATACCGGCATGACGGCAGCCGTGACGTCCGCGGCTCGATACCTTGCGGCGAGACGGTGTGGCGGCATGCTCGTAGTTCCGGCGGACGTGCCGTTAATCACGCACGAGGACGTCGAGATGATCATCTTGACGCATCGCACTGTCCCTTCCGTTACGTTGGTCCCGGCGGAACGCGATGGAGGAACCAACGCGCTCTTGTGCTCCCCGCCGCAAGTGATCCCGGTTCGTTTCGGAGAAGACAGTTTCGTTCGGCATTTGGAAACGGCGCGGACGCTCGGCATCGAACCCCGAGTCCTGCGGCTCCAACGTGCCGGGCACGACATCGATCGGCCTGATGATCTGGTAGCTTTCGTGCAGGCTCCGCATTCGACGCGGACTTGCGCCTATTTGACCGTCGCCGGGATCGCGGAGCGGCTGCAGGAAGCACGACGAAATCAATGTGACGCTCCTCGTCTGGCAACCAAAGCGATGGAGCAGGAAGCCTAGCCTGATGCGTACACTCGCTGCTGAACGCCTCATGTCGGACCGCCGGTCGTCGCGAGACGAGAGCCGCGCGCTGCTGGATCATGCCGATCTCCGGACGCTCATGCGGGCTGCGGCGAGGCGGCGGGATGCGGCGCACGGCGCAATTGTCACGTATTCGCGGAAGGTCTTCATCCCGTTGACCCAGCTATGCAGGGACGTATGTCACTACTGCACATTTGCCCAGCCGCCGCGCAAGGGAGCGGCATCTTTCCTTACGCTTGACGAGGTTCTCAGCATCGCGCGGGCCGGCGCCGCTGCCGGCTGCAAGGAAGCGTTGTTTACGCTCGGCGACAAACCGGAACGGCGTTACGCTGTTGCACGTGCCGAGCTCGAGCGTCTTGGACACAAGACGACCTTGTCGTACCTCGCCGAAGCCGCTCGCGCGGTGTTCGAAGAAACGGGACTGTTCCCGCACGTCAATCCCGGCGTCCTCGAGGCTCCAGACATTGCGGCGTTGCGCAAGGTTTCCGTTTCGCAGGGGGTCATGCTGGAAAGCGCGGCAGACCGCCTGTGCGAGCGGGGAGGACCTCATTTCGGCTCACCCGACAAGCGGCCGGCGGTGCGCCTGGAGACGCTCCGGCTCGCCGGTGAGGCCGGTGTGCCTTTCACGACCGGGCTGCTCATCGGTATCGGCGAGACGCGCGCAGAGCGCATCGAAGCGCTGCTGCTGATCCGGGAACTCAACGATCGCTGCGGTCACGTCCAGGAAGTGATCATCCAGAATTTCCGGCCCAAACCGGGAACGCGGATGGCCAATGCACCTGCACTGTCCCTGGAAGAACATCTGTGGACGATCGCCGCGGCTCGGCTCATATTCGACCCCGCGATGAACATCCAGGCGCCTCCAAACCTTAGCCCGCGGTCTTTGTCCCAGCTCATCAGCGCGGGAATCAACGACTGGGGCGGTGTATCGCCATTGACACCGGACCATGTCAATCCGGAAGCGCCATGGCCCCACCTTGATGCATTGGCGCAGGCTACGGCCGACGCCGGTAAGGAGCTCGTCGAACGCCTGGCGATCTATCCGGCCTACGCGCGGGAAATGGACCGCTGGGTCGACGTGGGCCTGCATAAGCCGTTGCTCGACCGGATAGACAGCGAAGGTTATCCCCGCACCGACAGTTGGTCGCCCGGGACGCAGCATGTTCCGCCTGCAGCGGATGTCGCGTCAACTATCGCACCACGGCACGCTGCGCCAGGCGGAGAAGTCGAGCAGATCATGGCGAGGGCGAGGCGTGGCGGGACGTTGCACGAAGCGGAGATCGTGCAACTCTTTCGTGTTCGGGGAAAGGACTTTTCGGCCGTCTGCGGGGCAGCCGACGAATTGAGGGAGGAGATGAATGGCAGTATCGTCAGCTATGTCGTCAATCGCAACATCAACTACACCAATATCTGTTCCTACCGCTGCCAGTTCTGTGCCTTCTCAAAAGGCAAGGCGAGTGAGAACCTGCGGGGCAAGCCCTACGACCTGCCACTCGGCGAGATCCAGCGC
>JACQOJ010000023.1 GCA_016202605.1 Betaproteobacteria bacterium | reverse complement strand
GAGACCGAAGCCGCGCCAGTCCGGCGCGATGACGTACCAGTCCTCCCGGAAGCAGTCCACCAGGAACTGGAACGACGCCGAGACGTCCATCCAGCCGTGCAGAAGAAACAATGCGGGTTGGTGCGGCTCGCCCCAGGTACGGACGTGGTACCGCACGTTGCGAATGTCATGATAATGCGACCGGCTTGCTTTCATGCGGACA
This sequence comes from Betaproteobacteria bacterium, assembly GCA_016202605.1. GTDB lineage: Bacteria > Pseudomonadota > Gammaproteobacteria > Burkholderiales > SG8-41 > DSOT01. Next base: position 11,588 of record JACQOJ010000023.1, on the reverse strand, counting down.
CGCGATCCCGGAACGTTTCCTCGTGCCCGCGACCGCCATCGTCATATGCCGGATTTGCCGCGTCGCGGGCAAGGCACGATGAAAAAGAAGGAGCAACAATGAGCAAAACCGACGTGTTTGTCCAGCGTGACGGTGTCGCGTACCGCATCGAATTGAATCGTCCCGACTGCGGCAATCTCGTCACGATGGAAATGGTCACGGCTCTGGCTGAGGCGTTGCGCGACGTGCCAAGGGACGCCAAGCGGGTAGTATTGCGGGGGCGCGGCGTATGGAGCGAGCTCGGAGGACGGGCCAGTACGTTCATCGAGGCGGTGGCCGCGCATCCGCTGGATGCAGTGAAAGCGGTCAAGGAGTACCTGACGAATGCGCCGCTGATGGAACGACGCGGCGGCGCGAGCTATGCGGCGGCCCTGTTTGCGACGGTGCTTTCCACGAGATGAGCGCACGGCGCGGTGCGAAACCCCGTCGGTGACAAGAACTCATTTCATTTTAGGGACTTAAAGTGTCACGATCCGGGCGGCTCAAAGCGCGGGCGAACACGATAAAATACCCGTGCCATGCCGGTTCCGTCGTTCGTCCATCTGCGGTTGCACAGCGAGTATTCGATCGTGGACGGGATCGTGCGCCTCGACGAGGCGGTTGCGGCCGCGGCCGAGGATGGCATGCCGGCGCTCGCGCTCACCGACCTGGCGAACGTTTTCGGCCTGGTCAAGTTCTATCGCGAAGCGCGCGCCCGGGGTGTCAAGCCCGTCATCGGCTGCGACGTCTGGATCGCGAACGACGCCGATCGCGACAAACCGTACCGCATGTTGCTGCTCTGCCAGTCGCGCGCGGGGTTCCTGCGCCTGTCCGAGTGGCTCACGCGCGCTTACCGTACCCACCAATACCGCGGACGCGCCGAGCTCAGGAAGGCATGGTTGGGGGAGGACGGCACTGACGGACTGATCGCGCTTTCGGGCGCGCACCACGGCGACCTCGGCCAGGCGCTGCTCGCCGATAACGACCGGCAGGCCGGCGCGCTCGCCCGCGAGTGGCACGATCTGTTCCCGCAGCGCTTCTACATCGAGCTGCAGCGGCTGGGCGCCGGGGCGATGGCCACCGGCGCCGCGGCGGCGCCGGTCGAGACCTACGTTCAGCGCGCACTGCGGCTCGCAAGCGCGTTGAAGCTTCCTGTGGTGGCGACCCATCCCGTGCAATTCCTCGGGCGCGATGATTACCGCGCTCACGAAGCGCGGGTATGCATCTCCGAGGGCTATATCCTGTCCGATCAGCGCCGTCCGCGGCGCTTCAGTCCGGAGCAGTACTTGAAGTCCCAGGCGGAAATGACGGAGCTGTTTCGCGACATTCCCGCCGCGCTTCTCAACAGCATCGAGATCGCCAAGCGCTGCAACCTGACGCTCGAATTGGGCAAGAGCCGGCTGCCGGAGTTTCCTACCCCCGGCGGGGAAAGTCTCGAGGACTACCTCAGGCTGCGTGCGGCGGAGGGACTTGAGCGGCGCATGCGGCAGCTCTATCCCGACGGGGCGGCGCGCAGGGAGCAGTTCGCGCGGTACCGCGACCGGCTGGAATTCGAGATCAATACCATCGTCCAGATGGGCTTCCCCGGCTATTTCCTGATCGTGGCCGATTTCATCAACTGGGCGAAGGAGAACGGAGTTCCGGTCGGTCCCGGGCGCGGCTCGGGAGCAGGCTCGCTGGTCGCGTACAGTCTCGGAATCACCGACCTCGACCCGCTGCGCCACGACCTGCTGTTCGAACGCTTTCTCAATCCGGAGCGGGTTTCGATGCCCGACTTCGACATCGATTTCTGCCAGGACGGGCGCGACCGCGTCATCGACTACGTGAAGCGCAAGTACGGGGCCGACTCGGTGTCCCAGATCGTGACATTCGGAACCATGGCCGCGAAGGCCGTGGTGCGGGATGTGGGGCGTGTGCTGGACCTGCCGTACAATTTCTGCGACCAACTCGCCAAGCTGATTCCGTTCCAGCCCGGGAAGCACATCACCCTCGCGGATGCGCGCAAGATGGAACCGCAGTTGAAGGAGCGCGAGGAAAAGGAAGAGGAAGTCGCGGAACTGCTCACGCTGGCGGAAAGGCTCGAAGGGCTCACCCGCAATGTCGGCATGCACGCGGGGGGCGTGCTAATCGCCCCGGGCAAGTTGACCGAATTCTGTCCGCTCTACGCGGCTGACGCATCGGGCGCGGCGGTGAGCCAGTTCGACAAGGACGACGTCGAGGCGGCAGGGCTGGTCAAGTTCGATTTTCTCGGCCTCACCACGCTCACGATTCTCGACCGGGCGGTGAAGTATATCCGGAGCACGGAACGCGGAACGCGGAACGCGGAACGAAGTGCGGCGCAAGCAGGGGCGAGTTCATCGTTTGATCTCAATGCGATTCCCTTCGACGACGCGCCGACCTACGCGCTTTTCGCGGGCGGGGACACGACCGCCATCTTCCAGTGTGAATCGCGCGGCATGCGCGAGCTCATGAAGCAGGCGCGGCCGGACCGCTTCGAGGACATCGTCGCGCTGGTCGCGCTCTATCGTCCGGGCCCGATGGAGCTGATCCCCGAGTTCACGCGGCGCAAGCACGGCGGGCGCGTCGACTATCCGGATCCCCGCGTCGAGCCGATCCTCAAGCCCACCTACGGCATCATGGTGTACCAGGAACAGGTGATGCAGATCGCGCAGGTGATCGGCGGCTACAGCCTGGGGAGCGCCGACCTGCTGCGGCGCGCGATGGGCAAGAAGCTGCCCGAGGAGATGGCGCAGCATCGCGGCATTTTCGTCGCGGGCGCGGCCAGGAACGGCGTCTCCGAGCGCAGGGCCAACGAACTCTTCGACCTGATGGAGAAATTCGCGGGCTACGGGTTCAACAAATCACACGCGGCGGCGTACGCGGTGCTCGCCTACCAGACTGCGTACCTCAAGGCGCACTATCCCGCGGAATTCATGGCGGCGACGCTGTCGGCCGACATGGACAACACCGACAAGGTCCAGTTGCTGGTGGATGACGCGCTCGCCAACGGGCTGGAAGTCCTGCCGCCCGATGTTCACGAGAGCGAGTATCGCTTCATTCCGGTAACCCCGCCTGCTGCCCCGCCGCCGGAAACGCGCGACGCGCACCCCGATCCCTCTCCCCCCTCGGCGAGGGGGGAGAGGAAGAGGGGGGTGATCCGCTACGGACTCGGAGCGATCAAGGGTACCGGCGAGTCGGCGATCGGCCACATCGTCGAAGCGCGCAAAGCGGGCGGGCCGTTCAGGGATCTCTTTGATTTCTGTCATCGCGTGGACAAGCGCATCATCAATCGCCGCGTCGTCGAGTCGTTGATCCGCGCCGGCGCGTTCGATTGCATCGACGATCATCGCGCGCGCCTGCTGGCCACGGTCGGCACGGCGATGGAGAGCGCGGAGCAGGCGAGCCGCAGCGCGCACCAGGTCAGCCTGTTCGGCGACCTGATCGAGGCCGGGCCGGACATCGCGACGCCGGATATCGCGCGCTGGAGCGACCGCGAACGCCTCCAGAACGAAAAGACTGCGCTCGGCTTCTATCTTTCCGGACACCCGTTCCGGAGCCATGAGCCGGAAGTGCGCGATTTTGTCGCGACCCGTCTTGACCAGCTCGCGCCGCAGCCGGCGCCCGTGCTGCTCGCCGGCATCGTGCACAGCATGCGCACGCAGATGACGCGGCGCGGCCGCATGGCGGTGATCCTGCTCGACGACGGCAATGCCCGCGTGGAACTGACGGTTTTCAACGAGCTCTTCGAGCAGCACCGCCACTGGCTCAAGGAAGACCAGTTGCTGATCGTGGAAGGAAAAGTGTCGTACGACGATTTTTCCGGCAGTCTGCGGATCGCGGCAGAAAATCTTTTTGACCTGCAAAGCGCGCGGAACCGCTTCGCCCGGGCGATCCGCCTGACCTGCAACGGCGGCTCATCGGGCGGCAGACTTCGCGAATTGCTGGAGCCCTACCGCAACGGCAACTGCGCGGTATCGATCCTCTACGCGAACGGGGGGGCGATGTGCGAGATCGATCTGGGCGAGGCGTGGCGCGTCAATCCGCACGCCGACCTCATCGCGTCGCTCTCGGACTGGCTGCGTCCCGAGAACGTCAAGATCGTCTACCATGCGCCGCGCGCTGAACGGTGAAATCGGCGCTTTGCGTTCCTGCAATTTGCCATTCCCCATTTCCTATTCCCTGTTTCACTCCGTCGGTAGCATTTCGAATCCCCTGTATTCCCCGCTGCCCTCGCTGATTCGCACTTCGCTCACCACGGCGCTGCGCGGACCGCGCCGCGCCCAGGCGATCATGGCATCGACCGCTTCGGGCGTGCCCTGGACCATGGCTTCCACGCTGCCATCGAGCCGGTTGCGTATCCAGCCGGTGACGCCGAGTTCGCGCGCCTTGCGCCCGGCGTAGATGCGAAAGCCGACGCCCTGCACGCGCCCGAAAATCGATAGATGCCTGGTAACGGTCATCGTGCGAGACTGGCGAAACGGCGCGGTCATCGTGCTCATTACGGGTGGCGTGGAAGCGTATTCTACAGCGTCGAACGATGGCTGCAGGACCCTGGCGGGGTACGCGGGAAACCGCTGCGGTGCGGCGGCGGATGTCGATGGACGGGGCGGTAACGTCGGTCGCGCAAGCTGAAGCTCACAATTTCATATAGGCATAACCTTCCCGAGTCTGCAGGCGGCTGATCTCGGCGATGCCGGAGGGGACCAACTTCGCTTCCGGAATCACCTGGCTTGAGTCGATCCGGCGACGAGCAAGGGTATTGTTGCAAACGCGGAAATCGACGCCGCGGACCTTGAGTCGCGACACCGCAGGCTCGTAGGGCGTGCCATCGCGGTCTCGCGCGCCGCGCAGCAGGAAATCCACGCCCTGGTTATTCGCGACGACAACGATCCTGGCGTCTGGCGAGATTTCGAGCAGGTTGGCGACATTGCGCAGCGCAGTAGCCACGTCCTCGCTGTTGGCGATGTGGTAGACCATCTTCTCCTGGGACTGTGCGACGACCTGATGCGGGCCGGGAAGCGTGCGCGGCAGCACCACCCACGCCAGCAGCGCCGCCAGCGCAAGCACCGAAACCGCCGTCGCCGCACGCCAGGCACGCCACCGCCGGGCGTCGTCGTTACCGCATGCGGCGCGCATGTTGCGCGCGATGCGGGCTTTCAAGGGCGCGGGCGCGGCGTGGAAGCGCAACTGCCGCGCTTCGAGATCGCGCAGCGCGCGCATTTCCGCGTGCCGCGCGCGGCACGCGCTGCACTCGTTCAGGTGGGCTTCCAGGTCCAGGCTGGTCATCAGGTCAAGCTCGTAGTCCAGGTAGGCGTGGACCAATCGCTGTAAGTCCTGACAGTTCATTTGGGTGACTCCTTCTTCATTCGTGCGACGATCGCCTCATGCAACAGGCGGCGCCCTCGCGCCAGTCGCGACATCACGGTGCCAAGCGGCACATCGACGATCCTCGCGATTTCCTTGTAGGACAGCTCTTCGATCTCGCGCATCACCAGCACCTCCCGAAATACGACGGGTAATTCCTCGATCGCGCGGTTGACGAGTTCGCGGTCCGCGTGCTGGATGGCGATATCCTCGGGGTTCCGGCAAAAAGGCCCATTCGATCCTTCCGCAACCATCCCCGGCAGATGAACCTGCTCGTCGAATTCCTCGTTTACGCCTGCGCCCGGCGCCTGGCCGCGCAGTGCGTAACAAGCGTTGCGGACGATCGCGAGCAGCCACGCCCTGCCGTCGTCGCCACGGAACGAGCCAAAGAACTTGTAGGCACGCAGGAAAGCTTCCTGCACCGCATCTTCGGCGTCAGCGCGATTGCGGACAAGCCACCATGCCAGGTTATACGCCGCGTCCACATGAGGCATCATCAACCGCTCGAACCGTGTACGCTTATCCTGATCGCTCAAGCGCTTCCTTTCTTGATTACTGGTCTCAGGCCGATTTTATTCCCTGCCGGGGTTTTTTCGAAAATCCGGGAATATTTCAACGGCGATACCGGTATAACGGACTAAGCGGCTCTGGCGTACGCGGTCGCGATCAGCGGGGGCCGGCGTCGTAGAGCCGGTTATGGCTGCCGTCCTGAAATTCACCATATGAGAGGAGAGGAACTCATGTTGCAGAATAAAATAACGGGCTTGGCTCTGGCCGGAATGCTTGCCGTGATGGGGTTTGCCCAAGCGGCAAACGCGGCAGAAAAAGTGAAGGAAAAAGTTGTCCTTCAGGTGAGCGACGACAGCCCCAAGACCTGGAACCAGGCGCTGAACGTGGTAGGTAACCTGAAGCGCAATCTCGGGAAAAACAACGTTGAGATCGAGCTTGTGGCTTTCGGTGACGGGATCAAAATGCTGAGTATGGATTCCGAGGTTGGAAATCGGATCGAAGAAGCGCTGACCGGGGGCGACGCGCGCATTCTGGCCTGCGAAAACAGCATGAAAAGGTTCAGCCTCCAGAAGGCCCACATGCTGCACGGCATCGACTACGTGCAAACAGGGGTTATCAAGATCATCAATCGGCAGCATGAGGGCTGGGCGGTTATCCGGCCGTAAAGCACACCCCGGCAGCTTCACAGAGACTGATCCTGGGCGGGCGGCTGCCGGTTAGCGGCGCTCGCCGGGGTCATGCCGGGTCGAGCAATGGCGCGTGCCGGTCGCGCAAGGCTCGTTCCAAGCGAGTGACGGGAGGAAATCAGAATGAAAATCGTGCATTGGCCCAAACACGGGCTGCTGCTGGTGGCACTGTTGGTCGCCGGTTGTGCGACGGAAACACCCAGGCAGGCGGCGGCTCCAGTACCGAAGTCGGCGGCGGATTTTAAGTATGCGGTGATTCCCAAGGGAAAGGACAACGACCTCAAGCTTTATCTTGCTGACGGTCGCATCGTTAAGGGCGCGGACGCGCTCGGTCGGATGCAGAAGGAGGCGGACCTCATCCTGTGGCTCGCGGGTAACCAGTTCTTCGCCATGGACGACGTGGTGAAGGCGTTCCAGCGCAAGAGTCCGGGCGCACGGGTCGGACTGATCACGCTGCCACCCGGACTCATCATGAACGCGATTCTCGCGGGTGGCTGGACATATGAAGGAAAGTCCTATCCCGGATTGCCGGACGTTTATGCGTCGGTCAATCTCGGGCATCTCAGGAACCTCAAGAAGGCCGGGCTGATGGACCGCTATGCGGTCTACATGCACAATGAACTTGAGATCATGGTGGCCAAAGGCAATCCGAAGAATATCCGCGGCATCAAGGATCTTGTGCGCCCGGGCATTCGCACATCGATGCCCAACCCGGTGAACGAAGGCATCATGCAGTTCTATGCGCGCAAGGTGCTGGAGCGTCACGGGATCTGGAATCAGATTTCCGGGGGCAAGGGATGCTTCTCGTGCCAGACGACGCCCGGGAACTGGTTCACTTCGGTCCATCATCGCGAGACGCCCGACCGCATCAAGGCCGGTACGAGCGATGCGGGAATCGTCTGGAAGACCGAAACGCAGGAAGCGGTGCGGGCAGGCGCGCCGGTTCAGGCGGTGGTGCTGCCCCCGGAGGACAGCTTGCGCGACGAGGTGGCGTATGCGATCGGTGCCCTTACGAACAGCCCACGCAAAGCGACGGCGGAGAAGTATCTGGAATTCCTGAAAACCGCGGAAAGCCAGCAGGCGTACGCGAAATACGGATTTGTCAACGCCACTGCCGAGGAACTGAGGCTCAGGCCGATTCCCTGAGCGACGGAGTTATCTCTTTTCAAGGCGGCTCGGGCGGCTTTTTTTCTTGCCCACAGGGGGGCGATTGCAGGTTGCGGCGGGCGTGAACCTGTATTAGCGTTTCGGTGGGAGTCGTTGACTGCATGACACGGTTGCCTCAAGGAGGATGCGATGAATGAATACCTGAAGCGGGCCGGGATTGCGGCGATTGCGATGCTGGCGCTGGGGTTCGCGGGCAACAGTGCGGCGGCGCAAGACGCGGCGAAAGCTGCGGTGGGGCCCGACAAAGTCGTGTATCACATCAACAATACCGAGGAGCAGGCGACGCGAGCGATGGAGTACATCAGGAATCATCTGGAGGTCAACCCGAAGGCGAAGATAGTGGTCATCACGCACGCGGGGGGCATCGACTTCCTGATGCGCGGCGCGAAGACGAAGAACGGCAATCCGTACAATAGTCCGGTCGAGGATCTCTCGTTGCAGGGGGTGCGTTTCGAAGTCTGCGAGATCACGCTGCGCGAGCGCCAGTTGACCCGCAAGCAGTTCATTCCCGAGGCGACGTTCGTGCCCTCCGGCGTCGCCGAGATCACACGGCTCCAGCAGCGCGAGGGTTACGCTTATCTCAGGCCCTGATTCCTTTCGGCGCTTGTTGCAAGGGCGGCTGCGGCCGCCCTTGTTTTTGGCGGAGGGAATTCATCCCGTCAGTGGTTCTTAGCCAGCGCAGGCGTTGTTGCGCTAAAATAACGCCGCTGTTTCTGCGCTTCTCCCCGGTGTGCGGTGCTCTCCGTTTCCCGCCGCCGGTCGGTCCGCGAAAACACCAATAATCTGACATGAGCTTTCCTTCATTGCAGCCGGTCGAGGCGGCAGTCACCCTGTCGGTGGTCTGGATCGGCGTTGGGGTCTTGGGACTCGCTTTCCGGCACGCGCCGCAGGTCATCACCCGCATGCTGTTCCCGTCCGGCGCCGCCGTCGGGCTGGCGCTGGCACTCACGGGATTGTGGGCGCTGGGGGCGCCTGCGACCACGGCGATCCTGCCGGCCGGACTGCCCGATCTGCCATTTCACGTGCGCGTCGATCCGCTGTCCGGATTCTTCCTGCTGCTGCTGGGCGGCGTTTCGTTCGGGATTTCGCTGTTTTCCGCCGGTTATTTCCGGAACACGGCCGGCAGCACGCTCGGGATTCTGTGTCTGCAGTACCACGTTTTTCTCGCCAGCATGGCCTTCGTGCTGATCGCGGATGATGCCTATCTCTTCATGGTCACGTGGGAATCGATGGCGCTGTCATCGTATTTCCTCGTCACTTCCGAGCACCACAGCGAGCAGAACCGCAAGGCGGGCTTTATCTATCTGCTGATAGCGCACCTCGGCGCGATTAGCATCCTGCTCTCATTCGGCGTGCTGCACGGCGGGCATGGCGACTACACGTTCGATGCGCTGCGCCGGGCCGAGCTGAGCGGGTTCTGGGCGACCGCCGCATTTCTGCTGGCGTTTTTCGGCTTCGGCGCCAAGGCCGGCATGCTGCCGCTGCACGCCTGGTTGCCGGAAGCGCATCCGGCCGCACCCTCACCGGTCTCGGCGCTCATGTCGGGCGTCATGTTGAAGACGGCGATATACGGCATGGTGCGCGTGATCTACGATCTCATCGGCGGCATCCGCTGGGAGTGGGGCCTGACGGTGCTGCTGTTCGGCGCGGCGACTTCGCTGTTCGGCGTGCTGTTCGCCCTGATGCAGCACGATCTCAAGCGCCTGCTCGCGTACCACTCGGTCGAGAATATCGGCATCATCCTGATCGGCATCGGGCTGTCGATGGTGTTCATCGGCAGTGGCCATCCGGTCGCGGGGGTGCTGGGTCTCATCGCCGGGCTCTATCACACGCTCAATCACGCGGTTTTCAAGGGGCTGCTGTTTCTCGGCGCCGGGGCGATCCTGAATTCCACGGGCCTGAGGAATCTGAATGAGATGGGCGGGCTGATCCGTTACATGCCGCATACCGCGTTCTATTTTCTCATCGGCGCGCTCGCGATTGCCGCGTTGCCGCCGTTGAACGGGTTCGTTTCCGAGTGGCTCACTTTCCAGGCGTCGCTGCAGGCGCCTCTGCTGGAGAGCAGCATAGTGCGGAGCCTCGTGCCCATCGTCGCCGCGGTGCTCGCGCTCTCGGGGGCGCTCACCGGCATGTGCTTCGTCAAGGTCTACGGCGTCGCATTCCTCGGGCAGCACCGGCACGTGATCACCGAGAAGCCGCGTGACGCGAGCCGATGGGAACGAGCCGGCATGTTGTGGCTTGCGCTGGGCTGTCTCGCCCTGGGGCTCCTCCCGGTGTTCATGATCGGCCAATTGAATAACGTCAGCCAGACGCTGGTCAACGCCGGCCTGTCCACGGAGGCGATGAGTTCAGGCTGGTTGTGGCTGGTCCCGACCTCGAGCGCGCAGGCGAGCTACAGCCCGGTTATTTTCCTCGCCGTGATCGCCTCGGTATTCGGATTGACCTACCTGGTGGTGCGCCGCATCTATCACGGCCGGCTGCGCCGCGCCGATCCCTGGGACTGCGGTTTTCCCGAGCAGACTGCGCGCATGGAGGATACGGCCGACGGGTTCGGCCAGCCGATCCGCCACATTTTTGCGCCGGTTTTCATGATCCATCGCGAGATCCCCCGGCCGGACGATCCGCAGCCGGTGTTCAGTCAGGAAGTCTCGGACCGGCACTGGTCCTGGATGTATCTGCCGATCGCCCGCTTCACCGAATTTCTGTCCAGCCACGTCGGCAGGCTGCAGCAGGGGCGCATTTCGGTCTACCTGCTGTACAGCTTCCTGACGCTTATCGCGTTGCTGGTGTTCGCGCAATGAATCCGGCGAGCGGGATCGTCTTCCAGGTGTTGCAGTCGGTGCTGGTGGTGCTGATCGCACCGCTCGTGCTGGGCTGGGTCAATCAGTGCCGCGCCTGGCTGCAGAACCGGAGCGGCGCGGGGATCTGGCAGCCCTACAAGGTGCTCAACAAGCTGTTTCACAAGGATGCGGTGCTCGCGCACAACGCCTCCCCGCTCTTTCGCGCCACGCCTTACATCCTGTTCGGCTGCATGTGGCTTGCGGTCGGCATTGTCCCGGTGGTGGCGACTTCGCTGCCGTTTGCGCCGGCAGCGGACGTCATCGCGCTGGTGGGGCTGTTCGCGCTGGCACGGGTATTCATCTCGCTCGCCGGCATGGATGTCGGCACTTCGTTCGGCACGCTCGGCGCGCGCCGCGAGATGATGGTCGGGTTTCTCGCCGAGCCGGCGATGCTGATGGCCTTGTTCACCGCCTCGCTCATCAGCCACTCCACCTCGCTCGTGACCATCGTCGAGACGCTCGGCCAGAGCGATCTCGTGATCTATCCGAGCATGGCATTTGCCGCGATTGCTTTCCTGATGGTGCTGCTCGCCGAGAACGCGCGCATCCCGATCGACAACCCGTCGACGCACCTCGAGCTCACCATGATCCATGAGGCGATGATCCTCGAGTACTCGGCGCGGCACTTGGCGCTCGTCGAATGGGCGTCGAGTCTCAAGCTCACCGCCTATATCACTATCGGCATCGCCATGTTCGCGCCGTGGGGCATCGCGCAGGCCGGTGACTGGACCGGGGTGCCCATCGCCCTGGCGGCGCTGGTGGTGAAGCTCGCATTGGCCGGCGCCGGCCTGGCGTTGCTCGAGACGGTGTCGGCGAAGATGCGGATCTTCCGCGCCCCGGAATTCCTGGGGACCGCATTCCTGCTTGCCACGCTGGGCATGCTGACCCACTTCGTGCTGGAGACCTAGAGTGCCTAACATAATGAAACACGTGATGCGCTGTCACGATTTTGGCTCAGGGCGCGAAGCGACCCGCAGTGAATATCGCGAATATTCACCAGGAG
>JACQOJ010000022.1 GCA_016202605.1 Betaproteobacteria bacterium | reverse complement strand
GCACCTACTGTCATTCCTGCGCACCTACTGTCATTCCTGCGCACCTACTGTCATTCCTGCGCACCTACTGTCATTCCTGCGCACCTACTGTCATTCCTGCGCACCTACTGTCATTCCTGCGCACCTACTGTCATTCCCGCGCACCTACTGTCATTCCCGCGCACCTACTGTCATTCCCGCGAAGGCGGGAATCCCATTTCAGCGCAGATCAAATTGGATGCCCGTCCCCCGACTACAGCATTCGGGGGCAGGCTACACGGGCATGACACACGCCGCCTGCGCGGGCATGACAGCCCGCATCTGGATGCCGGCTCCCCGACTGATGCATACTGCGTCAGTCATCGTTTGATCTCATCCCTCCGACGGTAGTGTTGAAGCCGCAGTCGACATAGGTGATCTCTCCGGTGATTCCCGCCGCAAGATCGCTCAGCAGGAACGCGGCCGCGTTGCCCACGTCGTCGGTCGTGACGTTGCGCCGGAGCGGCGCGTTTTCCTCGACGAACTTGAAAATCCTGCCGAAATCGCCGATGCCCGCGGCGGCGAGCGTCTTGATCGGCCCGGCGGAGATGCCGTTGACGCGGATGCCCTTGGGCCCCAGGTTCTGCGCCAGGTAGCGCACGCACGCCTCCAGGCTTGCTTTGGCGAGCCCCATCACGTTGTAGTGCGGGACCGAGCGCACCGCGCCGAGGTAGGTGAGCGTGAGCAGGGCGGCGCGGCGCCCTTCCATCAACGGCAACCCGGCCTTGGCCAGCGCGGCAAAGCTGTATGCGCTCACGTCGTGGGCGATGCGGAACGCCTCGCGCGTGAGCCCCTCCAGCAACTCGCCCTTGAGCGCCTCGCGCGGCGCGTAGGCGATCGAGTGCACGATGCCGTCGAGCCCGCCCCATTCCTTCCCGAGCCGCTCGAACAGCGCGCCGATATCCTCATCGCTCGACACGTCGCAGCGCAGGAGCGGGACGCTGCCGAATTCCCTGGTCAGCCGCGCCGCGCGCTCACGCAGGTCGCCGTTCTGATACGTGAACGCGAGACTCGCGCCCTCTCGGTTCGCCGCCCGGGCGATGCCGTAGGCGATGGAGCGGTTCGAGAGCAGGCCGGTCACCAGGATCTTCTTGTCTTGCAGAAAGCCCATCCGGGAATTCCTCGTCGTTGGTCCCGCGATTTTGAAAGTGCGCACATTATAAACAGAACCGTGGCTCATTATTCGGAGTTCCGGGTTCGAGGTTCAAGGTTCAAAGTCTCACGTTCAGAGTTACCGGTCACCGGTCACTCGTCACCCGTCACTCGTCACCGGCCACCGGCCACGCCTTCGCTCTGGATTTACGCTACACTTTGCGGGCGATGACGCGCTCTTTCCGCTCCCTTTTGTTGTTGTGCTGCGCGCTGCTCGGCGGATGCGACAGCTCGCCCTGGAACAACCCTTATCCCGCCTCGGAGAATGGCCGCAACATCCTGTACTCCGCGTTCGCGGAGCGGCCGAAGCACCTCGACCCGGTGCAGTCGTACAGCGAGAACGAGTACACGTTCATCGCGCAGATCTACCAGCCGCCGCTGCAGTATCACTACCTGAAGCGCCCCTACGAGCTCATCCCGTTCGGCGCCACCGAGGTGCCGCGCCCGGCGTATTTCGACGCCGGCGGAAAGCGCCTGCCTGACGACGTGGACGCCAGGCAGATCGCCTACAGCGAATACACGATCCGCGTGCGCCCCGGCGTTCTCTACCAGCCGCATCCCGCGCTCGCGACCGACGGGAAGGGCGCGTTCGTTTACCACAATTTGAAGCGCGGCGATCTCACCGGCATCCACGCGATCGGCGATTTCGAGCGCCGGGGCACACGCGAACTCGTCGCCGCCGACTACGTGCATCAGATCAAGCGCCTCGCGCACCCGCGCCTGCATTCGCCCATCCTCGGCCTGATGGTCGAGTACATCGTCGGCCTCAAGAATCTCGCGGCCACGCTGTCGGCGGCCGACCGGGCACTCGCGCCGGGTGAGACTCTCGACCTCACCCGGTTCGATCTCGAGGGCGCGCAGGTCATCGACCGCCACACCTACCGCATCCGGGTGCGCGGCAAGTATCCGCAGTTCGTGTACTGGCTGGCGATGCCGTTTTTCGCGCCGGTGCCGCCCGAAGCCGACCGCTTCCACGCGCAGCCGGGGATGGCGGAAAAGAACATCACGCTCGACTGGTTTCCCATCGGCACCGGACCCTACATGCTGACCGTCAACGATCCCAACCGCCGCATGGTGCTCGAGCGCAATCCGAACTACGCGGGTGAAGTCTACCCGGCCGAGGGGGAACCCGCGGACGGCGCGGCGGGGCTGCTGCGGGACGCGGGCAAGCCGCTGCCGTTCATCGATAAAGTCGTCTTCAGCCTGGAGAAGGAGCAGATTCCGTACTGGAACAAGTTTCTGCAGGGCTACTACGATGCGTCCGGCATCAGTTCCGATACCTTCGACCAGGCGGTGCAGTTCAGCGGGCAGGGCGACGTCACCCTGTCCGAGGAGATGAAGGCGCGCGGCATCCAGCTCCTGACTTCGGTCGCGACCAGCGTGTTCTATCTCGGGTTCAACATGCTCGACCCGGTCGTCGGCGGCTATACCGAGCGCGCGCGCAAGCTGCGGCACGCGATTTCGATCGCCATCGACCAGGAGGAATACATATCGATTTTCCAGAACGGCCGCGGCATCCCGGCGCAGGGTCCGATTCCGCCGGGAATCTTCGGTTACCGCGAGGGCCGGGAGGGCATCAACCCCTACGTTTATGACTGGGTTGACGGGGCGCCGCGCAGAAAGTCGATCGAGCACGCGCGAAAGCTGCTGGCCGAGGCGGGCTATCCCAACGGGCGCGACGCCGCGACCGGGCAGCCGCTGCTCGTCAACCTCGATACCACGGCAACCGGCGTGGGCAGCAAGTCGCGGCTCGACTGGTACACCAAGCAGTTCGAGAAGCTCGGCGTGCAGCTCGCGGTGCGCGCCACCGACTACAACCGCTTCCAGGACAAGGTGCGCAAGGGCAACGTCCAGCTCTATTTTCTCGGCTGGAACGCGGACTATCCCGACCCGGAGAATTTCCTCTTCCTGTTGCACGGGGCGCAGAGCAAGGTGAAGACTTCGGGAGAAAACGCCTCCAACTACGCGAATCCCGAGTTCGACCGGCTGTTCGAGCGCATGAAGCACATGTACAACAGCCCTGAGCGCCGGGCGCTCATCGACCGCATGGTTGAGATCGCGCGCCGCGATGCGCCGTGGGTGTGGAGCCTGTTTCCCAAGGACTACACCCTGCATCACGACTGGGTCTACAACCGCAAGCCCAACACGCTCGCGAACAACGAACTCAAGTACCAGCGCATCGACCCGCGGATGCGGCAGCAATCGCGCCGCGAGTGGAACCAGCCGGTGCTGTGGCCGGTCGTGCTGATCCTCGCCGCGCTCGCGCTGAGCGTCGTGCCGGCGGTCGTCACCTTCCGCCGCCGCGAGCGCGCCACGGCGGGTTTTCTTGCGCCGAACAGACAGGATTTAGATGATTGACAGGATCAACGTCTGTCGTTCGATTCAATCGTGTGAATCCCGGCGTAGAGCAAATTGTCATGCCCGTGTCGACGGGCATCCAATCTGTAGCGTGCCGAAACTGGATTCCCGCCTCCGCGGGAATGACACAGTCTTGTCATGCCCGTGTAGCCTGCCCCCGAATGCTGTAGTCGGGGGACGGGCATCCAATTG
>JACQOJ010000155.1 GCA_016202605.1 Betaproteobacteria bacterium | reverse complement strand
GAAGTCGAGGGCGAGGCGCTGGCGACGCTGGTGGTGAACAACATCCGCGGCATCCTCAAGACCTGCGCGGTGAAGGCGCCCGGATTCGGCGACCGCCGCAAGGCGATGCTGGAAGACATGGCCATCCTCACCGGCGGCACGGTGATCTCGGAAGAGCTGGGCCTCAAGCTCGAGAATGTCACGCTCAAGGACCTCGGGCGCGCGAAGCGCGTGGAAGTGGAGAAGGAAAACACCACGCTCATCGATGGCGCGGGCGTGAAGAAGCAGATCGAAGGCCGCATCAAGTCGATCCGGCAGCAGATCGAAGAAACCACCAGCGACTACGACAAGGAGAAACTGCAGGAGCGGGTGGCGAAGCTCGCGGGCGGGGTGGCGCTGATCAAGGTCGGTGCTGCGACCGAGATCGAGATGAAGGAGAAGAAGGCGCGCGTCGAAGACGCGTTGCATGCGACGCGCGCGGCGGTGGAAGAGGGCATCATCCCCGGCGGCGGCGTGGCATTCCTGCGCGCCCGTCATGCGGTGAAGGAACTGAAGGGCGCCAACCACGACCAGGACTGCGGCATCAAGACCGTCTGGCGCGCGCTGGAAGATCCGCTGCGCTGGATCGCCGCCAATGCGGGCGACGAGCCTTCGGTCGTGCTCAACAAGGTCGTCGAAAGCAAGGGCAACTTCGGCTACAACGCCCAGAGCGGCGAGTACGGCGATCTGCTGGAGATGGGCGTTGTCGATCCCACCAAAGTCGCGCGCTGCGCGCTGCAGAACGCGTCCTCGGTGGCGGGCCTCATCCTCACGACGGACGCCATGGTGGCGGAACTGCCGAAGGACGAGAAGCCGCTGCCCGGCGGCCACGGCCACGGCATGGGCGACATGGACTATTAACCGTTATTCCGGACGCAGCGCGCCGGAATACCTACGCGAGTTCGAACGGACGCAAACGCCGTTCAACTCGCGGAAGTCCGGAATCACAGGGCCCCGCCAACTTCACCCCCGATCCCTCTCCACTGAATGGAGAGGGGAGGCTCGAGATGCCCTTCTTCCTCTGGGAAAAGGGCACGGGATGAGGGATGGGCGGGGCTTTTTTTGTCGGGCGTGTCAGCGGACGACGATGGTGAGGTTGAAGTCGCCGCGCAGCAGGCTCACCGCGAAGCCGCGTTCCGCGCCGCGCAGCGCGGCCTGGAATTCGGCCAGCGTCTGGATGCGCCGCCGATTGACGGCGTAGATGATGTCCCCGGGGCGGAATCCGGCCTGGAACGCGCGGCTGTCCTTTTCCACCGTGGATACGACGAGCCCCCCGCCGCGCAGGCGTTGAAAGAGCGGGCTGCCGCGTTCGATTTCGACGACTTTCATTCCCGGCAACTGTGCGACCGTGACGCCCTCGCCTTCTCCGAAGGTCTGCGGCGCCGCGATCACGGCGCGCAGGGCACGCGCATCGCCACCGCGGTTGACGCGCAGCTCGACTTCCTCGCCGACCGGTGTCAGTCCGAGTCGCGCGCGAAGTTCGGCCGCCGTGCGCACCGGCCGGCCGTTCATGGCGACGATCACGTCGCGCTCGCGCAGGCCGGCTTTTTCCGCGGGGGAACCGGGCTGCACTCCGGCTACGGCGACGCCTTCGAGCGTCGCGACGCCGAGTTTTTTCGCGATCTCGGGCGTGAGATCGACCATCTCGATGCCGAGCCGGCCGCGCCGCACCTCGCCGTAACGCACGATCTGGCCCATGACCGCCCGCGCCATGTTGGACGGCACTGCGAATCCGATGCCCACATTGCCCCCGGCGGGACCGATGATCGCGGTGTTGATGCCGATCAGTTCCCCGCGCAGGTTGACCAGCGCTCCGCCCGAGTTGCCGGGATTGATCGAGGCGTCGGTCTGGATGAAGTCCTCGTAGCCCTCGATGTTGAGACCGGCGCGCCCGAGCGCGCTCACGATGCCGGAGGTCACCGTCTGTCCGATGCCGAACGGATTGCCGATCGCAATCACATAATCGCCCACCTGGAGCTGATCGGAATCCCCGACCTTGAGCGCCGAAAGATTCTGTGCCGGGATCTGGAGGAGGGCGATGTCCGTCCCGGGGTCGGCGCCGATGAGCCTGGCCTGAAACTGCCGCCGGTCCTTGAGCGTGACGATGACCTGCTCGGCCTCCTTGATCACGTGGTGGTTGGTGAGGACGTAGCCGCGGCCCGCGTCCACGATCACGCCCGAACCGGCTGCCTGCTCGCGGCGCTGCGGCCGGTCGGGGAGGTTGAAGAAGCGCCGGAAGAACGGATCGCTGAACAGCGGATTGTCTTCGAGCGGCGACCGCGTGATGACCGAGATGTTGACGACTGCGGGGGTTACCTCATTGACGACCGGCGCCAGCGTCGGCAGGCCGCGGGCATTCGACTGTGCCTGCGCCGCCATGGGCTGCCCGACAACGGCGAGGAGCGCCGAAAAGAGCAACAGATATCGCTTGAGCGGGTTCACGCTGAAAACAAGGTTATCGCTTGGCCGGACCATTGACCAGTCCTGTGCCCGTTAATGTCCCTGTCCGGAATGGTTGAAGTCCTCGGCCCAGGATCAAAGTCCGGGGCAGGCGCCGGGCGAAGCAAGTTGTTGTGAAATGTGAGCGAAGCGAACATGAGCAGGTTTCCGGCAACAAGGGTAAAGCAAGTTGTCATGCCGTGCCGCCGGTGATCGAGTTGCGGGGCGTGACGGTTTCCGGCAACAAGGGTAAAGCAAGTTGTCATGCCCGTGAAGACGGGCATCCAATCCGAGGAACGCTGAAATTGGATTCCCGACGTCTCGGGAATGACAGTCAGGGCTCTTTGCTGTCGGCTTCAAGCCCGACATCTTTTTGACCCCTCGGCTTACAGCCGACGGTTTTCAGATGGAGTCATGCCGACACTCTTTCAAGCCGGCAGGCGCCGGCTTATTTCAGGATCTGGAACAGGTTGTTGAAATCGTCGGTCCAGAGCCTGAGCCCGGGAATTTCGCCGATTTCACTCGCGGCGCCGGCGATTTCCCTGTGTTCGAGCCGCTCCCGCTGACGCGAAACCAGCACCCAGTCGGTCTTGGCGAGACTGTCGTTGTCCTCCGCTTCGTCGACGATGAGCGCCGTATGCAGACCGTGCTCGTCGGCGATGCGCTTCACCACCGGCGCGAGCTGCAGGAAGCGGTTGGTGACGTGGAAAGCGATGACGCCGTCCGCCTTCACGTGCTTGAGGTAGACGGCAAACGCCTCGCGCGTGACGAGGTGCACGGGAATGGAGTCGCTCGAAAACGCATCGATCACGAGCAGGTCGTAGTTCTGGGGCGGCTCGCGCTCCATGGCGAGCCGCGCATCCCCGAGCACGGTTTCGATGCGCGCGCCGCTCTTGCCCAAAAAGGAAAATTCCTTCTGCGCGATCTCGACCACCTGCGGATTGATCTCGTAGAAGCGGTAGACATCGCCGGCCCGCCCGTAGGTCGCGAGCGTGCCCGTTCCCAGCCCGATGACGCCGACCCGCATGGGCGCGCCGGAGGCCGCCTTGATCGCGCGCCCGATGCCCGCTGTCGGGCCGTAATAGGTGGTCGGCTCCGCCTGCCGCGCGGGCGCGAGAAACTGCTCGCCGTGCATGATCGCGCCGTGCATCAGGCGCCGCACGCCGTCCTCGTCGCTTTCGTTGCCGACGTCCTTCACCCGCAGCGTTCCGTAGAAATTGCGGGTCATGACGCGCGCATCCTGCGACAGCAGGTCGATGTACTGGTAGACGTGGTAGGCCGTGAAGCCCGCCACCCCGAGCGCGAGCAGCGGCACGGCGGGGACCAACCTGCGCGCGAGGTACGCCGCGATCAGCCCCGTGATCACCAGACCGATACCGAACTCGTAGTAGGTGTTGAAGAGCTTGGGGGCGATGAAGCCGATCACCATGCCGCCCAGCGCGCCGCCCAGCGAGACCATGAGGTAGAAGGTCGTCAGGTAACGCGGTGCGGGCTTCATGTCGGCCAGTTCGCCATGGAAGAACATGCAGCACACGAACAGCCCCACGGAATAGAGCGGAATCGCTTCCTTGATGTCCATGATTCCGCCGTCGGCGTGCAGGCCCCAGGCCATGGCGCCGACGACGACCAGCAACGGGCCGAGGAAGATGTGGCGCTGGTACCAGCCGCGTCCCTCGAAGCACAGGATGAAGGTGACGAGATACAGCGTGAGCGGCAGGATCCACAGGAACGGCACCGAGGCCACGTCGTGCGTGATGTGATTGGTCACCCCGAGCAGCATGAACGATCCCATCGCCGGGAGCAGCAGCCACAGCGCGTAGTCCTTGAAGCGTGGAACAGGCCCGTCGTTGGCGGCGGCGACGGCGGGCGCCGCGGCTGCGAATCTGATCTGGTGGCGCACGCTGTAGAGCGCGGAGGCGATGCACAACAGGACGAACGACACGTAGGCCGCGGTCCAGCCGTAGGATTGCTGCAGGGTCGCGATCCACGGCTCCACGGCGAACGGATAGGCGATCAGCGCGAGCAGCGAGCCGAAGTTGGACAGAGCGAACAGCCGATAGACCGTGCCGGCGGGAAAAGTGCGCGCGAACCACGCCTGGACGAGCGGCCCGGTCGTGGAGAGCAGGAAATAGGGCAGGCCGATGGTTGCGGCGAGCAGTCCCAGGATGCGCCATGTCGGATCGTCATCGCCGTCCGGTTTCCACGACGCGTCGGCGATGATCGGCAGCGACGCGAGGCTCGCGACGAGCAGCGCGATGTGCAGCGTGATCTGGGTGCGGGAATTGAGCTTGCGTGTCGTCCAGTCGGAGTAGGCGTAGCCGAACAGCAGCAGGAACTGGAAAAATACGAGGCAGGTGGTCCACACCGCCGCGGAGCCCCCGAACCACGGCAGGATCTGCTTGGCCACGATCGGCTGGACCAGGAACAGCAGGAACGCGCTCGTGAATATGGTCAGCGCGTAAAGAATCATAAGAGGATCATCGGCTTGCTCTCGAATGCAAGGCGCGCATTATACAGCGCCCGGGGACTGGAGGATTAACGCGCGAGAACGCGCGGGGAGTACGCCGGGACCGTCGTGTTTCCGGCGCAAGACGGTGCTGCGGCGTTGTTGACAGTCCGCGATCGGTTACACAGACTGGCGGCCTCGATATTCCGGGAGCGGGGGAAACGCATGCGAGACAGGCTTGCGCGGGCGGTGTTCGTGGCCGCGTTATCGCTGCTCGCGCCTGTGGCCGCGGCAGCCTGCCTGGACGAGGGGCGCATTGAAGCGATGGTCGAGGCATGGCGGGCGGCCGAGCCGATTCGCGGATTGCCGCCGGAACTCGGAATGAAGGACGCGCTGTGCATCCGCGACCGGCTGGTGGATCGACTCAAAACCCTTTACGGGCGCGTTTCCGGTTACAAGGCCGGTCTCACGAACAAAGCGGTGCAGCAGCGCTTTGGCTACGCGAGTCCCGTCCGCGGGGCTTTGTTCGAGAATACGCTGCTTTCCCACGGCGCGCTGGTGCCCGCCCGGTTTGGCGCGCGGCCGGTGATCGAGGCCGATCTGCTCGTGGAGGTCGGCGACGAGGCGATCAACGAGGCGCATTCGCATCTGGACGCGTTGAAGGCGCTGGCGCGAGTGATGCCGTTCATCGAACTTGCCGATCTCGGATTCGCCGAAGGCGAGCCCATCACCGCGCCGAAAATCGTTGCCATCAACGTCGGCGCGCGCGGCGGGATCATTGGCCGGCCGGTCGCCGTCGAGGCCAGCCAGGCGTTCGCGGACATGCTGGCGGGAATGCGCGTGGTTCTGACCGATGATACGGGAAAAGAAATCTCGAATAGTCCGGGCACCGCAATCCTGGAACATCCGCTCAACGCGGTGATCTGGCTCGTCAGGGATCTGCGTCAGTCGGGGATTCGCCTGAAACCGGGCGACCAGTTGAGCCTCGGGTCGTTCTCCCCGCTCGTTGCGCCGCGGCCCTCCGTCACTTACACCGTGCGCTACCCGGGACTGCCGGGCGGTCCCCACGTGTCGGTGCGCTTCAAGTAGGGACTTGCCAGCGGCCGCCAACATATCGCAGACTCGCGACGCCTACACGTGATTTTTTCTAAAAGACCGTTGAGTTATCTTTGGGGCGCAATGCCATTGCCGTAATCGGGGTTTCTCGCCTTTTTCCGGCGAAGTCACAGGTTCCTCGCCAGCAGGCGCGCGAGTTCTCCCGCGTCGGCGAGCTGCTCCAGGTTGAGCATCGCGTCGCGCAGCCGTCCGACCTGTGATCCGGGCAGGGCCTTGACCGCGAGCTTCTCGAATTTCTCCACCACCTCGGCTGCGCTCGCGAACTTCTTCTCGCTGCCGCGCGGGGCTTCCACGGTGCGCTTCATCACCGCGCCGTCCGTCAGATGCGCCTCGACGTGCACCATGTGACGGAATTTCGCGCCTTTCGCGGTGATATCCCGGTCGTGGTGGACTTCCACTTTTCCGGCGAGCGCCATGCGCATGGGATCCGCAACCTTGGCTTCCGTGAACTGATCGACGAAGCAGTCGCCTTCGAGAAGGTAGGTCGCAACGCAGTACGGCAGGTTCAACTGCGCTGACGTCAGTCCCTGCGGCACGTACTTCCAGCCCACATGATCCATGGTCACCTGCGAGCCGCGCACGACGATTTTCGCGACGTCGCCCGCGCCGAAGCGCCGCTCCCGCTGCATGTCGCGCAACGCATCGAGCGTGGTGTGGTTGCTGCCGACGCAGGAGTATAACTTGAGGGCGATGCCCATCGTCTGCCAGGTCTCGCCGAGCCCTGCCGTGAGTTCCTTCAGATTGAAGCGGTCGGTCGAGCGCGAGAACGTCGTGCAGAAGCCCCCGTACTCGCTTTCCAGCACGTTGACGATGCCCGTGAAGCCCGCCTCGGCGAACAGCGCGCCATAAAGCCCCGACTGCGAGGAGCGCCCGGCGTGCATGCGCTTCACCATCGCGCCGTATTGCGCGGCCATGAGTCCGGCCGCCTGCGTGCCGGCGATGCCGAGCGCGTGAACGGTCTTCTCGACGTCGAGCCTGAGGCCGCGCGCGGCACCGGCCGCGGCGGAAAAAACGCCCAGTGTCGCACCCGAGTGCCAGCCCTGCGCGATATGTTCGGGACCCATGCACAGCCCCACGCGCGGGCCGATCTCGTAGCCGGCGACCGCCGCGGCGAGAAACTCGTGGCCGCTCATGCCGGGCTTCAGTTCCGTCACCGCGATCAGCGCCGGGAGCACCACCGCGCCCACGTGCAGCACGCCCGCGCGGTGCACGTCGTCGAGCTCGAAGCCCTGCACCTGCGTGCCATTGATCAGCGCCGCGTGCGGCGCGGAGAGTTTCCTGCCGGTGCCCCACACCGCGCAGGCGCGCGTGGCGTCGATCGCCGAGAGCCGGTCCTGCAGGATGCGGCTCCACTCGAGATCCGCGCCGTAAAGCGCGCAGCCGAGGGCGTCGAGCATCAGCAGCTTGATGCGGTCGCGCACCTCTTCTGGAATGGCGTCGTACTGCAGAGAGGAAACGAACTGCGCGATGCCGCGCGTGTAGGGGTTATCAGTAGTCGCTTCGTGGCTCATTTTGGAATCGATGAACGATGAATGATGAACGATGAACGGCTCAAAAACGATGAACAAATCTGTTCCGCGTTCATCGTTCCGCGTTCCGCATTCTCGCCGCCGATGCGGCGGAGGCGCCGGCCATGCGGCCGAACACCGCGCCGGAGACCAGCCCGGTGCCGCTCGGATAGTTGAAATAGAACAGCCCGCCCACCATCTCGCCCGCGCAGTACAGCCCCGGAATCCGGTGGAAATTGACGTCGAGCACCTGGCCGCTGTCCTTGTCGATGCGCAGGCCGCCGAAGGTGAACGTGATGCCGCAGGTCGTGGCGTAGGCCTCGAACGGCGGGGTGTCGAGCGGCTGCGCCCAGTTCGACTTGGGCGGTTCGATGCCGACGGTGCATTTGCCGTCCTTGACGGTGTGGTTGAACGGCACGTCCTGGCGCACCGCGGCGTTGAACTCACGCACCGTCCTGAGAAACGCTTCGGCATCGACGCCTTCGAGTTGCGGCGCGAGTTCCTCGAGCGTATTGGCGGTGACCTTGGTCACGAACTTGATGCGATACTCGGACCGCAGCAGATGTTTCACCTTGGAATCGAACACCTGCCACGCGAACTGCCCGGCCTGCTTGAGGACCTCGCCGCCGTACTTGGCGTAGGTGAAGGAATGGAAATCGATGCCCTCGTCGACGAAGCGCCTGCCGTCGGCGTTGATGAGCAGCCCGAAGATGTAACTGTGCTTCTGGAACTGGTCGCCGACGTTGACATCGCCGAATTCCGGCGCGTAGCGGTCCCAGCCCGTCGCATGGCAGCCCGACCAGTTGCCGTAGGGCGCGGCGCCGATGTCGAGCGCCATCCTCAGCCCGTCACCGACATTGAAGCGGGTGCCGCGCACCTTGGCGAGCTCCCATCCCGGTCCGAGATAACGCGTGCGCCATTCCGGATTGGCTTCGAATCCGCCGCAGGCGAGAACCACCGCCTTGGCGCGCAATTCGATCGCCTTGCCCTTGCTGCGCGCACGTACGCCGAGCACGCGCTCGCCGTCGTAGAGGAGAGACGCCACCCGCGTTTCATAGAGAACTTCGATGCCGGCTTTCTTCGCGGCCGCGTCGAGAT
>JACQOJ010000156.1 GCA_016202605.1 Betaproteobacteria bacterium | reverse complement strand
GCGGCGGTGTCGATACGACCGGCCGCTTCATCGGCCAGAAGTTGAGCGAAGCCTGGGGCCAACCGGTGGTGGCCGATAACCGTCCCGGCGCGGGTGGAACGATCGCCGCTGAATTGGTGGCGCGCGCGGCCCCCGATGGTCATACCATCCTCATGACCTCAGCGGGGATAACCATCACGCCGAGCTTCATGAAACTGTCCTACGATGCGAGAACGGAATTGTTGCCCGTGACGCAGGCGGCAATTTCGCCCGGCGTCCTGGTGGTGCATCCCTCTCTTCCTGTGAAGAGCGTCAAAGAGCTGATCGCCTTCGCGAAGAGCAAGCCGGGCGAGCTGTTCTTCTCGTCTTCGGGGCTGGGCTCGGCGCAGCATTTGACGATCGAACTGTTCTCGCAAATGGCGGGACTGAAGATGACCCACGTGCCATACAAAGGCACGGCGCCGAGCATTACGGATGTCGTCGCGGGACGTATCGCACTCACCGTTGCGAGCGTGATCTCGACTCGGCCGATGTTCACGACGGGGAAACTCCGCGCTCTGGCCGTCGTGGGCCCCAAGCGCACACCGGCGCTTCCCGAATATCCGACAATCGCCGAATCGGGTGTGCCCGGTTTCGGGGTCGATAACTGGTACGCCTTGTTTCTCCCAGGCGGCACCAACAAGGACATAGCGGTCAAGCTGCAAGAGGCTGTATCCCGCGTGTTGCTCGAGCCGGCCACCCGCAAAGTGCTGCTCGGCCAGGGGCTCGACGCCGTTGGTAACTCGCAGGAAGACTTCGCCAAACTGTACGCTGCCGAAATATCCAAGTGGGCGAGGGTGGTGCAAGCCGTCGGGCTGCGTCCGAACTAGCAGAACATCACGTCGCGGGTCTGACCCCTATTTGAGCGTGGCGGCAATCTGCCGGATCTCCTCCGGCTTGCGCTCGCCTGCAAGCGGTGTTCCCGGCATCAAATATTTCCCCATGGCGAGCCCGCCGATCAGCACGGGCTCGTAGCCGATCTCGCGTATCAGGCGCGACGCCACTTCGACTGCTTTGGCGTCATCGCTTGCGATCGGCATCCCCATGCGTTCGCCCTTTTGTTCGTGCGCTGCCCCCATCCTCGCATAACCGATCGCATTGAAGGCGCGGACGATACGGGCCCCGGGGAGCAGCTCCGCCGAGGCGAGACCGGCGCCTTTCTCCCGGGCCCACGTCGCAATTTCACCGTCGCGCGAGGGAATGGGGTTATTCGGGTCTATCACCACTTTGCCTTTGATCAGGGTCCCAAGATCCTTGCCAACGTCGGGTAGCGCCCGGTACGGCACCGCGATCAGCAGCACGTCGCCGAACGCGGCAGCTTCCCGCGGTGTTCCCGCACGTGCATTGGGCCCGAGGCTCGCAGCCAGTTTCTTGTCGTGCTCGAGATTGCGCGACGAGAACATGACTTCGTGCCCCGCTTTTACCCAAACGCCGCCGAGTGTCCCGCCGATTCTGCCGGAGCCGATGACCCCGATCTTCAATTTTTCAGTGGCGGCACGTGCTGCAAACGGCAGGCCGCCCAGGGCCAGAACCGCCGCCGCGGTCCCGGCAACTTTAAGAAATCCGCGACGGTTTTGTTTCATGGCGCGATTCCCTTTCACGACAAATCTCTCCCTTTACGGTGTCATGCCCACGAAGGCGGGCATCCAATGTGCCGACAGAAATTAGATTCCCGACTACTCGGGAATGACACAGTAGACCTACAAGAATAGCAGCAAAATCGGGTCTGGCAGTATTACGCCGCGGGAAGGCCCTCGATCAGCTCGATCATCCGCTTTTTCATGGCCGCGTCCGGCAGCCGGCCCGTCGCGCCGCCCATGTTGTCGGCCATGTTGGCCGGCCGGCTGGTGGCCGGCGTGATGGCCGTCACTGCCGGATGGCTCGCTACGTATTTGAGGAAAAACTGCGCCCACGAGGTCGCGTCGAACTCGCTCGCCCAGTCCGGGAGCTTACGTCCCCGCACGCGGCTCCAGAGGCGCGTGCGGCCGAACGGCGCATAGACCAGGACAGCGATCCCTCTATCGCGTGCCAGCGGCAGTATTGTCTCCTCGGCATGACGGTCGTCGATCGCGTAATCCGTCCCGATGAAGTCGATCCGCTCGTTGCGCATGGTTTGCACCAGCTCGGAGTATTGGCTCTCGAACGTGGTCGTCACACCGATGTAGCGCACGCGGCCCTTCTCCTTGTACTCCCTCAGGATAGGGAGTTGAGTGCGAACGTCCCCCATGTTGTGGACCTGGATCAGATCGATCACCGGCTTGCCGATTCTCCGGAAGGACGTTTCGAGCTGGCTGCGTGCCGCCGCCGGATCGGCCGTTCCGCCCCACCGCGCGACGTTGAGCTTGGTCGCCCAGAAAAGCTGCTTCGCGATCCCGAGCTCCTGTGCGATGCGACCGGCCACTTCCTCGGACGCGCCGTAGGCCGGCGCGGTGTCGAGAACTCTGCCGCCAATCTCGGCCATCTTGCCGAGCACCGCTCGCAGCGCCGTGACGTCTTCGGTGCGCGCGACCTGCGAAAAAGTAGCCGAGCTGCCGAGGCCCACGATGGGCAGCCGCTCGCCCGTAGAGGGGATCGTCCGGGTGATGAGGTTGCGCTTGCCGGCCTCGCCCGCCCACACCGCTCGGGGATCGAGGGCCAGCATGCCGGCTGCGGCGAACGTCCGCCACAGCCATTCACGACGAGTCATTATGTCTGGCTCCTTCAGTGCAAAAAAGTCATCTCAAAAACGCCTTGAACCGCCGATGAACGCCGATAAGCCCAGGATAGATTGCTCAATTTTTTGCATTTCTATCGGCGTGTATCTGCGTTTATCTGCGGTTAAATTACGGCGTCGCCTCGACCGGGACCCCATGCGGCTCCCTTGCAGCCCGCTCGCGCTGCGCGTATCCCAGCCACAAGCCGAGCGCCATCCACACCATCGCCAGCGGTACCGCAAAGGACGCGAGCGCGGCGAGTCCCATGCCCAGCCGTCCCAGCAGACCTTCGGTCTGCGCGCCGATGACATCACCACTTCGATATACGAACGTGTCGATGAACGCCTTCGACTTGTAGCGGTCGGCGCGGGGGACGATGGTGAACAGCGTCTCGCGCGCGGGTCGCATGATGCCGCGCTGCACGGCGCGGAACGTCGCCTCGAACGCGATGAGCGCCGCCAGCGAGCCGATGATCGCGAGACCGATGAAGCCCAGGGCCACCGTGATCGGCAGCAGCGCGAGCGTCACGGATACGCCGAGCCGCTTCATGAGGTGCCCGGTGACGATCGCCTGCAGGACGAGCGTGGCCACCTGCGTGATCATATCGATCCGCGCGAACGTCGCGGTGCGCATGTCGAGGTTGGTACCCAACGCTGCCACCATCTGCAGGCGCGTGAAGTAGAGGAAAGTGACCATCACCGCGAGGATCAGCACGTAGGCGCAGATCGCGAGGAGATAGGGCGAGCGGAAGACCGCCTGGAATCCTTCCCACGCGCTGCCGCCGATCACCGCGTGCTGCGTCGATGCCAGCGCATCGTCCCGGTCGCTACGGTCCGTCGGCAGACGGGTGAGCCACCAGGCCGCACCTAACGCCAGCACGAGGAACCCGGCCGCCACCAGCAGCAGGCTTGGTGTCCCGAGCGGCTTGGCGAGCAGGCTCGC
>JACQOJ010000151.1 GCA_016202605.1 Betaproteobacteria bacterium | reverse complement strand
GTGAATCCCTGGTGATTGTCGATGTGCGCGGAACGGACGAATATCGCGGCGCGCTCGGACACATTTCCGGTTCGATTAACGTCCCGCTGGCCGAGATCCCGCAGGCCTTGTCCCGGCTGGCATCGGTCGGTGAGAAGCATGCCATCGTGGTGTGCCGCACCGATAAGCGTTCGGCGAAGGCGGCCGAGCTGCTGGCGGGCGCCGGCTGGCGCGAGATCAGGATCCTCGAAGGCGGCATGGAGCAGTGGAACCGGCTGGGCTTCCCCGTCGACCGCTAGGCGTATCGTCAACCATCAGTGGATGGAACTCATGGCCAAGACACTCTTTATCCTCAACGATCCACCGTATGGCACCGAGCGCAGCTACAACGCGTTGCGGCTGGCGGGCGCGCTCTCCAGGACCGAAGGCGAGGAAGTGAAGTTGTTTCTACTGGGTGACGCCGCGCCGTGCGCGAAATCGGGCCAGAGAGTCCCGGAAGGTTTCTACAACATTCAGCTCATGATCAACAAGGTCACCCGCAGCGGCGCCGCAGTCGGTGTGTGCGGAACATGCATGGACGCGCGCGGAATCGCGGAGGGCGAGCTGATCGAAGGCACGCATCGGAGCACACTCGCCGAGCTCACCTCCTGGACGCGGTGGGCGGACAAGGTACTCGTATTCTGAGACTGCAATGACATCGGGCAAAACGACACTCGTGCTCGGAGGCGGCGTTGGGGGAATCGTCGCGGCGATGCGACTGCGACGGCTGCTTTCGGGTGAGCAGCGGGTCGTTCTGGTCGAAAAGGAAGCCGATCATGTCTTTTCGCCCTCCTTTCTCTGGGTGATGATCGGCGAGCGGCGCGCCCGCGAGATTTCGCGTCCGCTGGGTGCTCTTCGACGGCGTGGCATCGAGCTCGTTCAAGGCACCATCCGGCAAATCGACCCCGCGAATCGCCGGATCCGGGTCAATGGTTCCGATCTCACGGGCGACTATATGATCGTCGCGCTCGGCGCGGATCTCACGCCCGGGATCGTTCCCGGTCTCGCGGAGGCGGGGCATGACTTGTACACGCTGGCCGGCGCGGAATCGCTGCGGGTTGCGCTTTCGAATCTGAGCAAGGGCCGCATCGCCGTGCTCGTCGCATCCATGCCGTTCAAGTGTCCTGCGGCGCCCAACGAGGCCGCGATGCTGCTCGAGTACGACTGCCGTCGGCGCGGCGTGCGGCAGGATGTTCGGGTTGACCTTTACACGCCCGAACCGGGGCCCATGCCGGTCGCGGGACCGCAGGTATCCGCAGCGTTGCGCCGGATGGTTGAGGCGAAAGGCATCGGCTATCACCCCGGCCACGCGGTCACAAGCGTTGATCCCGCCAGGCACCGCCTGGTGTTCGCGAACGGGGCTGAAGCCGATTTCGATCTGCTCGCATATGTACCGCCCCATCGCGCGCCCGAGGTGGTGCGGGATGCCGGGATGTGCGGCGAGAGCGGCTGGATCCCCGTCGACCGGGCTACGCTCGCAACCGGGTTTCCGGACGTCTACGCGATCGGCGACGTGACCGGCATCATGCTCGCCTCCGTCGGCAAACCGCTTCCGAAGGCGGGCGTGCTGGCACACAACCAGGCCGAAGTGGTGGCACACAACATCTCGGTCGCCATCGCGGGTCGCGGCGTGACACGACAGTTCGGCGGCGAGGGCGAGTGCTTCGTCGAAACGGGCGACGGCAAAGCGGGCTTCGGCAGCGGCAACTTCTACGCCGACCCGGCGCCGCGGATCACGCTCAGGACACCGAGCGTGTTTCTGCACTGGGGCAAGGTGGCATACGAAAAATACTGGCTGTGGAGCCGGTTCTGACCGGATCAAAGCAACTTCCAATGAATAAAAACACCCTGGTCGAGTTTTCCGTCACCCGCCCGAAACTCGTCTTTGGGCTCGTGCTGCTGATGACGCTCGCCTTCGCCGCCCAGCTTCCGTGGATCCGGCTCGACACGAACCCCAAGAACATGTTGCCGCCAACGTCCGACGTGCGGGTATGGAACGACAGCGTGGACCGGACTTTCGCGCTCTATGAGGACACCATCGTCGTCGGCATCGTGCATCCGATGAGCGTGCTCAACAAAGGCACGCTGGAAAAGGTGCGCGACATCACGGCCGGGATTTTGAAGATCAAAGGCGTGGCCGGCCGCGATGTCTCCAGTTTCACCACTATCGACAACGTGACCGCCGAGGGTACGGGGCTCAAGGTGGCGCCACTGGTGACAAAGATACCGGCATCCGAAGCCGAGATGCAGGTGTTGCGCAAGACTCTGCTCGAGAATCCGCTGTTCGTCGACCGCATCATCTCCCGCGATGAAAAAACCACCGCCATTAATGTGCCGCTGGAAAAGGGCGCGAACGGCAAGGAGGTTGCCGACCGCATTCGCGAGATCCTCGCGAAATATCAGGGCGAGGAGCGATACCACGTTGCCGGAGACCCCGTGGCGCGGGACACTTTCGGCGCCGAGATGTTCAAGCTGATGGGTATCTTCTCGCCCATCGCCGGGATGATCATGTTCATTGCGATTTATGTCATGTTCGGGAGCCTGACGCTGGCCACAACCATGATGTTGGTGGCCATGGTCGCCATCGTCTGGACCATGGGACTGGGCATCGGTCTGGGTTTCCCGATTCACATCATGAGTTCGATGGCGCCGGTGTTCCTGATGGCGATCGCCACCGACAGCATCCACATCTTCAACGAGTTCTATTTCCGGTTCCGGGAGAAGAAGGACCGGCGTACTGCGATCATCGAGACCATGGAGGCGGTGGGCCGTCCGGTGCGCTACACCGCGCTCGCCACCGCGGCCGCATTTGCCGTCTTGCTCTTCATGCAGATCGTACCGGTCAGGGTGTTCGGCGGGCTGATCGTCTTCGGCACGATTGTCCTGCGGCTGTTCAGCTTCAGTCTCATCCCCGCCGTCCTCGCCATCGCGCGGCAGGAGAAGATAGGCGCCGCCGCCGCGGGGGAGGACGTCACCGCGAGCCGCACGGCGCGGGCACTGAAGCAACTGGGTGCATTGGGTGCGAACCGACCGCTGGCGACGGCCGCGGCCGGCCTGGCGCTGATCGCGATGGCTGTCCTTGGCACGAGCCGCATCGTGGTGAACAACAACATGGTGGCGTGGTTCAAGCCGGGCAGCGAGATCCGGATCGCCGACGCGGTGATCAACCGGGCGCTGGGCGGCACCTCTCTCGGCTACGTGGTCGCTGCATCCGATCAGAGTGATGCGATCAAGCGGCCGGAGACCCTGCGTTACATCGAGGGCCTGCAGCGGCACCTGGAGAAGTTGCCGGTTGTGGGCAAAACCATCTCCGTGACGGATTACGTCAAGCGCATCAACCGTGTATTGCACGATGACGATCCCAAATTTGACGTGGTGCCGGATACCGCCGACACGATTGCGCAGTATCTGTTCCTGTTCAGCATGTCGGCCAAGCCCTCGGACCTGGACAACGTGGTGGACTACCCGTTCGAGAAAGCCAACATCTGGGTGCAACTGAAGACGTGGGACGCCGCGGCGATGCAAGGCGTGATCGACGCCACCGCGGAATACCAGCGGCTCCATCCCGGGAAGCTCGATTTGAAGCCCGCGGGCATTGCTTACTTCAACCTGGTGTGGAACCAAGAGGTCCTGTGGGACATGGTGAAGGGTTTCCTCCTCGCGCTCGTGGTCGTCCTGGTCATCCTTGCCCTGGATTTTGGCTCGCTCAAATGGGCGCTCATCGGTTATGTGCCGTTGTTGTTCACGATCCTGCTCATCTACGGTGTGGTCGGGTTTGCCGGCAAGGACTTCGACATGCCGATCTCCGTTTTGTCGTGCCTGTCGCTCGGCATGGCGGTGGACTTCTCGATCCATTTCATCAGCCGGTTACGGCAGCGGCTGGCCGAGACCGCTGTCGACGCCGGCCGTGATCTCTCCGCGCTCAAGGAAGCGCTTGCGTGGACGGCGGCCCGTCCCGGCAAGGGCATCATGCGCAATGCGGTACTGTTCGCCGCGGCCTTTTCGGTCATGCTGTTCGCACCGCTTACACCTTACATCACCGTGGGCGCCTTCATCGTGAGCATGATGCTGCTCTCGGCGCTGCTCACCATACTTTACCTGCCGGCCCTGATCGTGCTGACGAGAGGCTGGCTGTTCAAAACTGGAGAAACGAAATGAAACCGCTCCGGCGAATCGCCCTTCTTGGTTTTGCGGCAGCCGTCATGGTGTCGATTCCGGCGCGCGCGGCCGACCCTTCCGCCGACGAGATCGTGAAGCGTTCCCTGGAGGCGTTCTATTACGCTGGAAGTGACATGCGCGCGAAAGTGCAGATGAAGCTCATCAACCCTCAGGGGCAGATACGGCAGCGGGACATGACCATGCTGCGCCTGAACCCCGGCAAGTCCGGCGACCAGCGTTACTACATTTATTTTCACGGCCCGGCCGACGTGAAGGGAACCTCCTTCCTCGTCTGGAAGTATCCGGCGAAGGACAGCGACCGCTGGATCTTCATCCCGACGTTGAGGCTGGTGAAACGCATCGCGGCGGACGACAAGCGTTCCTCCTTCGTCGGCTCTGACTTCACCTACGAGGATGTATCGGGCCGCAACCTGGAGGACGAGACTCACGCCCTTGCGCGCAAGGAAGATCTGGGAGGGCGTCCCACCTACGTGATCGAGAGCAAACCCAAGGTTGTTGTGGATTACTCACGGCGCCTGTCGTGGATCGACCGGGAGCGCTGGCTGCCCCTCAAGGAAGAATACTTCGATGCGCGCAACGAACCGCAGCGAACGTTCGTCGCAGACAAGGTGGAACAAAAGGGCAAGTACTGGACGGTTACTGCCCGCAGCATGAAGAACCTGCAAAGTGCTCACCGCACGGAGGTCGTCTTCCAGGAGGTCGAGTACGACGTCGGACTGAAACAGGATATTTTCACGGAACGCTACCTGCGGGATGCGCCCAGCCAGTGGATACGGTAACAGGATAGCAGGAAGGCGGGAGAGAATGATCCGCGCGATGAGGCGGGCGG
The DNA here is from genome assembly GCA_016202605.1 of Betaproteobacteria bacterium. Taxonomy (GTDB): domain Bacteria; phylum Pseudomonadota; class Gammaproteobacteria; order Burkholderiales; family SG8-41; genus DSOT01. The sequence goes on along the minus strand of JACQOJ010000151.1, from coordinate 21,698 downwards.
CGCGTGCCGCCGCCAGCATGGTTGCTGTCTTGTTCGCGCTGGCGTCGTATGTTACCGCCGCAGCACAGGGCGTTGCGTGGGACGGATTCGCGCAATCCCATGTGGCAGGGCGCACGAGCCGGGTCGACTGCCCCACAGGGACGGCCTGCGACTTTCCGGCAGCCGAACTGCGGGGACAGCTCAAGGCGGAGGGCAGGAACTCGCCGGGGAATGCGGGGTTTCTGGGCCGTTTCGACCTGGTGCGCGACGCCGCGATTGACGACACGCGCCTCGTGACGCGGGAGGCGTTTGGTGGTCTCACCTTCGAGAAGGCGGCAGCTCGCCTGGGACGGCAAGTGATCACCTGGGGCGTGGGGGACCTGCTCTTTATCAATGACACGTTTCCGCGCGACTGGGTGGCGCTGTTCACGGGGCAGCCGATGCAGTACCTCAAGCTCGGCAGCGATGCGTTCAAGCTCAATGTTTTTCCCGGCGCGGCCAATCTGGAACTGGTGATTGCCGACTTCCGGCCTGACAACACGCCGACGAGCCGCCGCTTTATCTTCGCCGACCCGCTGCCGGCAGGGTTGCCGCGGCGCGTGGTGGAACCGGGTAATGGTGCCGGAGAGCTGGAAGTATCCGGCCGCCTATCCGGCTATCTGGATAATTGGGAACTCGCCGGTTACTTCTCGCGTACCCATTTTCGCAGTCCCGCATGGCGCGTCGCGGGAACCGGGGTCGTTGGAACATTCCCGCGCCTCGATACGGTTGGCGCCAGCGTGACCGGTCCTTTAGGCAAGGGCGTGCTCAGTCTGGAGGCGGGGTACTACGACTCGCCACAGGATCGTGCCGGCCGCGACCCTTCCATCGAAAACAGCCAGTTCAGGGGACTCGTTGGATACTCGCGGCAACTATGGGAGGATGCCACGCTCGGTTTGCAGGTATACGGCGAACGGATGCGTAACTATGCGGCCTACCGCGAGACGTTGCCCGCCGGTTTCCCGGCGAAAGACCACGTGCGCAAGGTCGCAACCGTCCGATTCACGCACCTTTTCGCTCACCAGACGATTACCTTCAATTTTTTCGCCTTCCTTGGCCTGAGCGAGAAGGACCGCTACCTTATTCCGTCGCTGCGCTACGCCTTCAGCGACAATCTCTGGACCGAGGCCGGAGCCAACCTTTTCGGAGGCAAGCGCGAGGGCATGTTCGGGTCGATGCAGGACAACAGAAACATTTACCTCACCGTTCGATATGCTTTTTAAGGTTGTCCGGTTCAGCGCGGCCGGAATAGATGTAACTCATGGGGCGCAGTCCATTCGCGTATCCCAGATCGAGTTCGACGATCCTGAAGCCTGCCGCGCGTATCAATTCGTCCATCTTGCGGTTGAGATTGCAGCCGCCGGTAACCTTTCCCCATAAGGGATTGAGCCGTTCCTGCCAGGTCCGCACATTTGCGTCGGGCGCAAGACCGTGCTCGGCAAAAAGGAGGGTTCCATCCGGTTTGAGCACGCGCCTCATTTCCTGCAAGGCCTTGATCGGGTCCGGGATGGTGCACAGCGTCCACGTCGTGACGACCATGTCGAGGCAGCGGTCATCCAGCGGGATTTCTTCCCCCGCGTGCGTCAGGAACTCGACCGGAAACCCGGCGGCACGTGCCTTCTTTCTTGCCATGCGCAGCATTTCCTCCGACGGATCGAGCGCAAATAGCCGGGCTACGGCGGCACCGTAGAACGGCAGATTCAATCCCGATCCCGCCCCGATCTCCAGCACCACGCCGCGCGCTTGCGGGACGATCTGCGAGCGATAGCGCGTCGCGTCCTTGTTGCGCATTACGAGGTCCGTCAACCTTGGCAGAATCCATTTGTCGTAGAAGTTCATGTTCCGTGTAGTATCTTAAGCCGGCAGGTCACACCAGATGGAAAAGCGCTTCGGCAAGTCGCCTTATTGTACGCGTAAATTCAGCATCATCCGCTGATATGATGACGCCGGCCCAGCGCGGAACTTAGCGAGCCAGTCGAGCGCCCGCCGGGCGCGGGGGAAGAGCACTGCCACGACAAGCGGCGGCGACAGCATCGCGACGGCGACCGTTGTACACCTTGTGAGGATCTGCATCATGCTCCGGACGATCGTGCGCCACCTACGCGGCGGCGATGCAATACGCGCGCTGCGGATGCGCGCCACGGCGCAAGCGAAGGATACGCAGCCCGTTGAACACCACGATCAGGCTTGCGCCCATGTCGGCGAACACCGCGAGCCACAGGCTCGCGTAGCCCGCAAAAGTCAGCACGAAAAACAGGACCTTCACCCCGATCGCGAACACGATGTTCTGCCACAGCACCGCTTCGGTCCGCCGCGACAGCGCGATGAATTCCGGCAGCATGCGGAGGTCGTCCCGCATCAGCGCGACATCAGCCGTTTCGATCGCGGTATCGGTGCCCGCCGCGCCCATCGCAAAACCGATGCTCGCCCTGGCGAGCGCGGGGGCGTCGTTCACGCCATCGCCCGCCATGCCCGCCGGCCCGCGCTCAAGAAGCTTCGTGATGACGGCCAGCTTGTCCTGCGGCAGAAGCTCACCGTGCGTTTCAGTTATCCCGACCTGCGTCGCGATCGCCTCCGCGGTCTTGATGTTGTCGCCGGTCAGCATGACGGGGGTCACGCCGAACGCCTTGAGTGCCGTCACGGCTTCGCGGCTGTGATCGCGGACCGTGTCAGCGACGGCCAGCACGGCGAGTAATTCGTCTTTGGTCGCCAGCACCACCGCCGTCTTGGCGTCGGCTTCAAGTCGATCGAGGATCTCCTCCAGGCCGGGGTTGCAGATACGGAGCTGCTCCACGAGACGGTGATTGCCGATGTAGTAGGTATTCCCGTCGATGTCGCCTTTGACGCCGTAGCCGGTCAGCGCCTCGAACCCGGTTACGCCCGCGTGCGGCTTGTCGCCGTAGCCGTCCACAATGGCGGCTGCGACCGGATGCTCGGAAAGCGCGTCGAGGCTCGCCGCAATCCGCAGCGCCTCGGCCCGGGTCATGCCGCCGAACGGGACCACATGCGTAAGCACGGGCTTGCCGTGAGTGATCGTCCCGGTCTTGTCGAACGCGATGGATTTCAGGCGCCGTCCCTGCTCGAGATAAAGCCCGCCCTTGACCAGGATACCGCGGCGCGCGGCGGCCGCGAGCCCGCTGACGACGGTCACCGGGGTGGAGATGACCAGCGCGCAAGGGCAAGCGATCACCAGCAGCACCAGTGCCTTGTAGATCCAGTCGTACCATGGCTGGCCGAAAGCGAGCGGCGGAACCAGCGCGACCAGAATCGCGATCAGGAATACGGCGGGCGTATAAATATGGGCGAACTGGTCAACGAACCGCTGAGTCGGCGCCCGCTGCGCCTGCGCTTCCTGCACCGAGCGCGCGATGCGGTCGAGCATGGTCTCGCCTTTCGGGGCGCTCACGCGAAACTCGAAGGCGCCGCGCTCGTTGATCGTTCCCGCGAACACTGGATCGCCCGGCTGCTTTTCCACCGGCATGCTCTCGCCCGTGATCGGCGCCTGGTTGACCGACGAGCGCCCGGTTTCCACCACACCGTCGAGGGCGATTCGCTCGCCGGGCCGGACGCGCACGATCGCGCCAACCGGCACCGCATCGGCGCTCGTTTCCCGCCAGAAACCGTCCGGCTGCCGGACGCTGGCGGACTCCGGAGCGAGAGTCATCAGGCTGCGGATCGCATTGCGCGCGCGGTCCAGGCTCAGCGCTTCGATCATCTCCGCGAGGCCGAAAAGCCAGATCACCACCGCCGCTTCGGGCCACTCGCCGATCAGCGCGGCGCCGATCGCAGCCACCGACATGAGCAGGTTCATGTTGAGGGAGAAGGTTTTCAGCGCGATCCAGCCCTTCTTCAGCGTCTTAAGGCCGCCGGCAAGGATGGCAACGACCGCGAGCACGCCGACCACCAGTGACGTTTCATCGCCTGTCGCGTAAGCCACCGCTTCCGATCCGGTCGCCGCCACGCCCGCGACGGTCATCAGGGTCCATTGCTTGCGTGAAATCGCTGGCGCGAGCGCGACGGCGCGCGGCGGAACATGTGTGGCGGACGATTGCAGCACGGGCGCCATGTCGAGAGCCGCTATCGCGTCGGTGATGGGCTTGGGATCGGCGAGCGTGTGGCTCACCTTCAACGTGCGTTCCATCAGGTTGAAGTCCAGCGCCAGCACGCCCGGCAAGCCTTGCAGCGCCTTGCGCAGCAGGGCTTCTTCGGTCGCGTAGTCCATCTTCTCGATCTTGTACACGGTCTGGTCGAGGGTTCGGGCGGCGGGTACGGTCACGGCGCGCACGGTTAGTGCCGGTGCCAGTGGTGCACATCCGGCAGGTGAGGATGAGTATGCGTCATCGGCGGATGCTCGTGCCAGTGCGCGTGAGGCTCGGGACCTTCATCCCCGCGGTGCGCGTGCTGGTGATGCTCGTCGTGCACGTGACGGTGGCTGTGGGCCATATACTCGTGCGTGTGCTCGTGCGCGTGCTGTTCGGTGAGCACGAGCGACGTTGCGACGACCATCAGCGCAAGCGCGGCACCGAATGAAACAGTGAACGGTTCGCCGAGGACGAAAATCGCGATCGCGGCGCCGATGAAAGGCGCGGTGCTGAAATGCGCGGCGGTGCGTGCGCTGCCGAGATGACGCAGCGCGAGGATGAACAGCACAAGGCTCACGCCGTAACCGAGAAACCCGACCATGAGCGCGCCGGCGAGCGACACGAGTGCGGGGACATTCAGCCCAAGCGCGAATGCGAGCGCCAGATTGAACGATCCGGCGGTGAGACCTTTTATCATCGCCAGGACCACGGGATCGCTCGCTGAAATCTTGCGCGTGAGGTTGTTGTCGAGGGCCCAGAAGAAGCATGCGCCGACAATGGCGATCGCATGCAGCGAAAGCTTGAGATCAGCCTGAGGCTGCCAGGAAAGCACTAACCCGGCGGCGAGCATGAGCGCTGCTGCAGTCCACACGCGTCCGCCGACCGCCTCCCGGAACAGCGCTGCGGCGACCAGTGTGGTGATCACGCCTTCGAGGTTGAGCAACAGCGAAGCTCCAGACGCACCGGTGCCGGACAATCCCCACATGAGCAGCACCGGCGCGATGACACCGCCGGAGATCACCGCGCCGGCGAGCCAGACATAGTCCCGGCCGGAGAGCGGCGCCTCCTTCAACCCGGGCGCGGTCCGGGCGTTCACGCGGCTGAATATTCGCACTGCGAGCAGACCCGCGCCGCTGCCAAGATAGAGCAGGCCGGCAAGGCCAAGCGGCGGCAGCTCGCCCAGCAGCACCTTGGCAAGCGGCGTGCTGGCCCCGAAAAGTGCTGCGGCAGCGAGCGCGAAGAAGGCGTAGCGTTGGAGCGAGAGATCAATCATGCAGGCGCATGTTACTGCAAAGCTGAGGACCCGGGATGCAGGGTGAAGGAAGATTCTCGCAAGTTTCGGTGTTTATCATATGGTGCAGGAGACATTTCAGCCGGGAGGGCGTCATGGAGGTGAAAGACCGCAGGACCGAGTGGTTTGTCCCCTCCTTCGGCCCTTTGAAATTGCGGATATTCATCGGTCTGCTCTTTCTTCCCTATACCGGCATGGTGCTCGCCTATACCGTGATCGGATCGATGCTGGCAGACCCGATCCACTGGGACCGGGTGGGCGCGATCCTGCTGATTTATTTCCTGGCGCTGGGAATCGGCGCCCATGCCTTGGACGCCCTGGGCAGCAAAGGCGTCAAGCCTTGGGGCGAAGTCTTCTCCGTGAGGCAGTTGTGGGTTCTCACCATCTCCTCGATCGTGGCTGCCTACGCCATCGGCATCTACTATATGGTTCTATACACTCCGCTGCTCTGGCTCATCGCCATTCCCGAGGGGTTTTTTGTCTTCGCCTACAACCTGGAATGGTTCAAGGGCCGCTTCCACACCGACGCGTGGTTCGCTTTATCCTGGGGAAGCTTGCCTGTGCTGGCAGGGTATGTTCTTCAAACGAATCGCGTTTCGGTCGCGGCGCTGCTGGTGGCCGCCTCCATGGGGCTGCTGAGCCTCGTCGAGATCAAGGCCTCGCGCCCTTACAAAGAGATGAAGCGGGCTTTTGCGGAGACCGGGGAGATTGACAGAGCCCGTATCCAGCAGTTTGAAGCGATCCTGAAAAGCGTCAGCCTGGGCGTTATTCTGCTCGCGGCCGGCATGGCGAGTTTGCGATGGCTCGGATAAAGGCCCGGTTCAAGGGTCGCGCGGATTTTCCCGTTTATTGGCGAGCCATCAAGGCCCGGCTCGATACGGAACTGGCACGCCGGATTCCGGAGTTTTTCAAAGATCTCGCCGCAGGCGAGATCGACACCATTCGCAGAATCCTTGCGGATGGCAAACGGATCCGCGGCTGTCTGGTCTGCCTCGTAAGCGATGCGCTGGGAGGCAGAATCGAGGACGCGATCCCCCGAGCCGTGGCGATTGAATGCATCCAGGCCGCGTCGTTGATTCACGACGATTACGTGGACGAGGATACCCGCCGCCGGGAGCGAGCGGCAACCTGGACCGTCGAGGGACCCCGCAGGGCAGTGCTGCTTGGAGACCTCATGTTCGCGACAGCCATAGAGAAGATGATGGCGATCAGCCGTCAGGATGGTTTGGCGGTGGCACAGGCCATTGCAACGATGGCGAGTGGTGCCTACCGGGAGCCGATGGGTCCGTTGGACCTAGCCCGGGCACTCACCGGGGGGACATATCGGCCGGAGCTTTATGATCGCATCATCCATCTCAAGACCGGGGCGCTATTCGGCGTGGCTGCAAAGGTCGGCGCCGTTGCGGCGCGCGCCTCTCCGGCGATGAGGACGCTTGCCTTTGAATGGGGCGCGCGGGTGGGGGAGGCCTACCAGATTGCCGACGATCTCGAGGAAGTCCTGACCTTGGAAGCACACCCGGAAATTTTGCCGGAAAGGATTTCCCGGCTCGCGCCGCTGTTTCTCCGCTTTTCGAGGGAAGAAAATTTCCAGGCGTCGTACCTTTCGGCAGAGCGGGAAGCCGATTTTCGCGAGTGGTTCAGGAACGCGCGGCCGGTTATGGAAACGCGGATGCGCCATGAAATCACGGCCCGGCTGGATCGGGCGGCGAAAGCGGTCGGGGATTTTCCCGAGACCGTCGACACCCGGTGGCTTCGCGCCGCCCCTTCAGCGATAGTCCGAATCGAGAGCGAATCAACTTAGCGCGTAGCCCGGAAGAAGCGAAGCGGATTCCGGGAACATCTATCCCCGGATTTCATTTCATTCCATCCGGGCTACCGTTGCTATTTGCGCGCGGTGATGATTGCAGAGCCGTGCGCGGTCAGGTGTTCCGTGCGGATATCTCTGAACCCGTTTTCCCGAAGCGCTTCCTGCAATTCCGAAACCCAGCGCGTCTGCTCGATGAAGCGGGGCAGACCGGAGAAGATCTCGCGCCAGGCCGGGAATAAGCGGCTGCCCGCAAGCTGCAGGGTCTTGAAATAGAAACGCCAGATCGAGGCGAGGTACGCCTTGGGCGGATAGGTGAAATCGTGCATCAGCAGCAGCCCGCCGTCGTTGAGCATGTCGGTGGTGTTGCGCGTGAGGCGCTTGAGATCGGCATACTTGGCGAGATATGAGGAGCACACGCAATCGAAGGGCTCGCTCGATTGATAGTTTTCCGCCCGGCTCAGGACCCACTCCACATTTCGGATCCCGAGCCTCCGCACTTTCTCGCGCGCAATCTCCAGGTATTCGTCCCGCAGTTCCACGCCCACCACCTGGCAGTCTGGATAGCGGCGTGCGATCGCCAGCGTCAGAATCCCGGTGCCGCAGGCGAGGTCCAGGACCCGCGACGGGTTGAGCGGCAGAAGGTCGACAATTCTGCGCTTCCACCGGCGGTCGATTCCGAACGTGGCGAAGTTGACCATGAAATCGTAGGTGGTCCCGGTACCGGAGAAGAAACGGTTAACCAGCTCCAGCCTCGGGTCTCCTTTGTTCACGGGTGAACTCGAGCCCCTATTCCACCACCTCCAGAATGCCCTCCATGCCGCGTTCGCGGTGGCTCGCGAAGAACAGCAGTTTGTTGCTGCAGTAGAACGGACATGGTTGACTCCTTGGGCAAATGAGCTGATTTATTGATCCTCGTGCAAATGCCTGACAAGGCGTTTGCACCTCGAATCTCCCCTCTCCAGTCCGGGAGAGGGGCGGGGGTGAGGGATGAGCGTCGTCGAGCATTTTCACGACGCTCATTAAGCCGCGCTGCGTGGCCCGAAGTAGATGATAGCCATGCCCGCGAGCGTCACCGCGCCGCCGATCAGGTCCCACCGGGAAGTATAATTCACAATTGAGATTTCGAGACATCCCGAAACGCGCCGATGGATTGCTGCAACGACACGGAACGTGCGATCGAGGCGTTGAAAGGCCGGCAAAGCGCCACGCTGAAGATCGTGCTCGCGATCAACACCGTAATGTTCGTGGTGGAACTGACATCGGGCCTGCTCGCGCGGTCCACGGCGCTGCTGTCGGATTCCCTCGACAACTTGGGCGATGCGCTGACCTACGGGTTGAGCCTTTACGCTGTTTCACGCGGAGCAAGATCGAAGGCGATGGTCGCGCTTTTCAAAGGCGGGCTGATCACGCTTGCCGGCCTGTTCGTTCTTGGCCAGGTCGCCTACCGGGTGATAAATCCCGATGTGCCTGTCTTCGAGACGATGGGAATTATCAGCGTCATCGCACTTGCCGCGAATGGCGTCTGCCTGGCGTTGCTCTGGAAGCACCGAACCGAAGACATCAATATGCGCTCGGTGTGGCAGTGCTCGCGAAACGACATTGCCTCCAACGTCTCGGTTTTCATTGCCGCGGGCGCCGTGTGGTTGACCCAATCCGGCTGGCCGGACCTTGTCGTGGGATTTGCGCTGGCTTGTTTGCTCCTGCGCTCCGCAGTAGGCGTGAGCGCAGGGGCGCTGCGCGAGCTTCGGGGCCGTGCGGACCATATCGCCTGAGGGTGATTCAGGCGCAGGGTGGGTGAAACCCACCGGCACCCGGACGCCCATCCGGTGGGCCGCTCCCACCCTGCCTTACTGAGTGACGAGAGATTGGCAGCCGTCGGCGCCGGCCGTCAGCTATTCCGAGTTTCAAGTCCGGGGTTCCAGGCTCCTTGCAACTTGCAGCCTGCAGCTTGTAACTTGCGAATTGCATGCACGACCTGACCGTCATCATCAATCTCGCCGCGGCCCTGGCGGTTGCGCTGGTGTTCGGCTGGGCGACGCAACGCCTGGGGCTGTCGACGCTCGTCGGCTACCTGCTGGCCGGCATTGCCGTGGGGCCCTACACGCCCGGGTTCGTGGCCGATATCCGGATTGCGTTCCAGATGGCCGAAATCGGCGTCATCCTGCTGATGTTCGGTGTGGGCCTGCATTTCCATCCGGAGGAGTTGCTCCGCGTCTGGCGCGTCGCCGTACCGGGGGCAATCGGACAAAGCGCGGTCGCGGCGGTCGCAGGCTGGGCGGTGGCCCGCGCCTTCGGATGGAGCCACGGCGCGGGGGTCGTGTTCGGATTGGCGCTTGCCGTGGCGAGCACCGTCGTGCTGATGCGCATGCTGGTACAGGAGGACCGCCTGAGCTCGCGCGACGGCCATGTCGCGGTCGGATGGTTGATCGTCGAGGACTTGTTTACCGTTCTCGCCTTGGTGGCGCTGCCGGCCCTGGCTGTACAGCGCGCCGATCCGCTGGAGACGGCGGGCGCGCTGGCGCTGGCCATGGTCAAGGCGGCGGCGTTCGCAGTGGTCATCTGGCTGCTGGGAACCCGATTAGTCGCGCCCGTCATGGAACGCATCTCGCGGATGAGATCTACCGAGTTGTTTACGTTGACCGTATTTGTCGTGGCCCTAGGCGTCGCCATCGTGGCTGCCGAGGTGTTCACCGTGTCCGTGGCCTTGGGAGCGTTCTTCGCCGGCCTGGTCGTGGGGCAGTCCCGCTTCGGTCCCCAGGCGGCAGCGGACATGGCTCCGTTCCGCGATGTGTTCTCGGCGTTGTTCTTCGTTTCCATCGGCATGTTGTTCAATCCCGCGCTGGTGGTTTCCAGCCCGCTGCTGGTCCTGGCTGCGCTGGCGATCGTGTTGCTTCTCAAACCCCTGACGGCGCTCGCTATCGTGACCATCCTGCGGGACACGCGGCGCACGGCCCACACGGTCGCGGTGGGCCTCGCGCAGATCGGCGAGTTCTCGTTCATCCTCGGCACGCTGGGCATGGCGCTGGGCATATTGCCGCACGAGGCGATGGACGCGCTGGTTGCCGCCGCCATCCTGTCGATCGCGGTGAATCCGCTGCTGTTCCGGGCCCTGGGGGCGGCGGAGGCCCGGGCGGCGGCTGTGGCGGCGGAGCCAAAGCCGGCCGTTCCAGGGACGGAGGCCGCCGAGCGCGAGCTGGCGTTTCCGGTGATCATGACAGGCGCCGGAGAGGTGGGGAGACGGCTTATCCGTCGCTGCGCCGACCACGGCATCCCGGTGTGCGTCGTCGGCAACGAACCCGGCGCGCTCGAGCAGATCCGCGGCTACGGGATTGCGACACTACGCGGTGACCCTGGAAGCGAGGACGTCCTCAGGGCGGCAGGAGTGGCAGAAGCGAGGATCATCGTCGTCACCGACGCGTCGCTCGCCGTGAAAATGCGCGTCTGCATCGCGGCGCGAAACGTCAGTCCCCGAATCGCGGTCATCGCGACTTCGGGCAGCGATGCGGAGCGGGCATGGCTCAAGGAATTCGGCGCGGCCTACATTTGCGACGCGCTCGACGAGGTGACCGACGCCCTGTTTCGCTCTGTCCGCAGCGGCCTGTAGCCGTGGCGCCATCGGAGCGAGGAGTGAAAAGAAAGGCTGCCGCCTCGTGAGGCGAGACGGCCGGTAGGGTGGTGAAACACACCGGGACTCAGTCCCGGACGCCCATTCGGTGTGCCCACCCTGCGGCACTGAAGATGATTCAGGCGTAGGGTTCGCGCGGTGCGAAGTAAATGATCGCCATGCCGGCGAGCGTCACCGCGCCGCCGATGAGGTCCCACCGGTCCGGAACGATGCGCTCAACCGCCAGCAGCCAGGCCAGTGCGACCACGATGTAGATGCCTCCATAGGCTGCATAAGTCCTGCCGGCCGCATGCGGATGCAGCGTGAGCAGCCAGACAAATGCGGCGAGGGCGGCGGCAGCCGGAACGAGCAGCAGGATCGAGCCGTCGCGCTTGAGCCAGAGGTAAGGTAGATAACAGCCGACAATCTCGGCTATCGCGGTTACAACGAAAAGCGCTAGCACTTTCACTGGTTCCATGATGGTCCCTGATATCGTTGCAGGCGGGATTTGCGCGGCCACACGCCGGAAGCCGCATATTACTGCAGCGGAAAGGCGGCTGCGTGACCTCCGCCGGTGCCGTCACGCGATTGCCCCCATGACGTGGGTCATTACCCCGCGGACGGGAGAAGTCGTATTCCCCGCCTTCGTCGTACCCGTCTTTCGCGTCCCTTGAATGAAACTAGCGCGGAGATGCTCGCGCCGAGCGCATGCTCCAGAAATCCCATACGCTGCTCCCGATCAGCACGGCGAGACCGGCATAGACCAGCGCTGCGTGGATCCACAGCCCGGCGAACGCGACGAGAGCCGCGCCGAGGCCTGACCAGAAGGGCGTCAGGTTGCCGTGTGATCGCGCCGAACTATAGAGCAGCCAGACGCTCAATGCGAGCATCCCGAGATACAGCGGGATGAGAAATGCATCGTTGATCAGGAAACCCGCCCCAATCGCGCTCAATATCGACAGCGCGCCTGTCACGCCCAGGCAACACGCGCCTGCGAAACCCGCGCCGAAGACCGACGCGCACTGTTTAATGAACTCTTTCATGGGTTCAGCCGGCGCAGCAGGAGAGCTGCTTCACGTCTTTAGTGAAGGTTTGCGCGCAAAGTTTGAGACCCTCGACCAACGTGAGATAGGGAAAGAGCTGCCCTGCAAGCTCACTCACCGTCATCCTGCTGCGAATCGCAAGCGCAGCCGTCTGGATCAACTCTCCAGCTTGGGCCGCCACCGCTTGCACCCCTAACAGACGCCCGGTTCCCGCTTCCGCGACGATCTTGATGAATCCGCGGGTGTCGAAATTCGCCAAGGCCCGTGGCACGTTGTCGAGCGTAAGCGTGCGGGAATCGGTCTCGATACCCTTCACGCGCGCTTCCGCCTCCGTCAGGCCAACGGTCGCCACCTGCGGGTCGGTGAAGATCACCGCCGGCATGGTCGTGAGATCGAGGGCCGCATCGCCTCCCGTCATATTGATCGCCGCGCGGGTGCCGGCTGCGGCCGCGACGTAAACGAATTGCGGCTGGTCGGTGCAATCGCCCACCGCGTAAATGTCGGGCACGCCGGTCCAGAGATGATCGTCCACCCGGATGGCGCCGCGCTCGTCCAGCCTGACGCCGATCGTTTCAAGATTCATGCCGGCAGTATTCGGGCGGCGGCCGGTCGCCACCAGCAGGCGATCCCCGCTCACCGTGCCGGCACTGGTTTCGACCTGGAATGATCCGTCGCGATGCGAAATGGCGCGCGTCTGGGTGTGGGTGAGGATTGTCATGCCTTCTGCCTTGAGCGCCTCCTCAAGGGTGTCCCCGATGGCCGGATCCTCCCGGAACAACACCTTGCTGCGCGCGATCATGGTGACCTTGGAACCAAGCCGCAGGAAAGCCTGCCCCAGCTCAACTGCGACAATGGATGAACCGATGATGACGAGGTGCTGCGGCAGCGCTTTGGCCACCAGCGCGTCGGTGGAAGTCCAATAGGGCGATTCCTTGAGCCCCGGCACGGGCGGTATCGCGGGAGAGGCGCCGGTCGCGATCAACACGCGGTCGGCGTGCAGTTGTGTTTCACAACCGTCCGGCCGCTTCACGATCAACGTATGGGCGTCTTGGAATCGCACCACCCCCTGCATGAGATTAATGCCGGGGTTGGCGTCCACGATGTTCTGGTATTTGGCGATCCGCAGTTCTTCGACCCGTTGCTGCTGCTGGGCAACGAGCGCCGCTCTGTCGAGTTGCGGAGAATGATCGACAATCCCGGGAAATCGGCGTGTGGCGTGAGTATGAGCAATGTGTGCGGCCTGGATCATGATCTTGGAGGGGACGCAGCCCACGTTCACACAGGTGCCGCCCAAGGTTCCCGCCTCGATCATGGTGACCTGCGCTCCGGCATCGACAGCCTGAATCGCGGCGGCGAACGCGCCGCTGCCACTGCCGACGATGGCGATGTGAAGGCCCGCGTTGGTTTTTGGGGTCGCGCGCGGTGCCTCGCCGGGGGCAGCGCCACGAGTCGCGCCGCTCCGCCCGCGGGCCTCGATCGGCTCCGCACCGTAGCCCTTGCCCGCAACGGCCTTGACCAATGCCGATTCGGAGACGCCGTCGCGCGTTTCAACTCGCGCGACGCCGTCCGCGTAAGACACCTGTGCCGCCGTTACGCCGGGCACTGCGCTCAATGTTTTCTCAACGGTCCGCGTGCAGTGGTCGCAAGTCATCCCTGTCACACGAATGGTATACACATTCATTTCCGTTCCTTCTTGAGCATGGACGGATAACCGGCGTCCTTGGTCGCTTTGAGCAATGTCTCCACGTTGGTCTTTGCATCGTCGAAGGTGACCACGGCTTCGGCTTTCTCGAGGCTTACATCCGCCTTGGTTACGCCATCGATTTTGGTTAACGATCTCTTCACGGAGATCACACACCCCGCTCAGGTCATCCCTGACACCGACAGCGTAACGGCCTTGATCTCGGCCAAGACTGCAGCAGAGACGACGGCAAACAGGATGAACATGGCGGTGTTGACAAGTTTCTTCATGGCGTTCTCGTTCAGTAAAAATTGTGAGATTAGAATTTCCCAATACCCGTCGGACAGCGGAGGCCTCGGGCTCAGACCAGATAAATCACATACCACGGAAACGCCACCAGCGCGGCGACCACGATAACGGCGCCGATGAATACCAATCGCTGGTTGCGCAATGTTCTCGGGTTAGCACAGGGCGTTCCCGGCGCGCAGACCGCGGGGACGAAGAACAGCCGATATCCGGTGAAGCCCAGGAACACCAGCGCAAGCCCGATGAAGACCGGGCGCAACGGCGTGAAAAACTCGACGAGCCCGGCGGCGGCTCCGCCAAGGCCGAGAGCGACGAGGGCGAGGGGCCCGAGGCAGCAGATGGAAGCGGCAAGCCCCGCAATGACACCGCCGGTCAACGGAACGTTCGCCGAACCCGGTTTTCCGGCATCCGTGCTCCTGCCGGTATGCGCTGCGGCGTTCTGGATGGTGTCAGTCGCGCTGTAATGTTTCATGGTCAGACTCTCCTTTCGGTATCTGCTGGATCCAGTGAGTAAATCCACGACCGAATCGATTGAAATCGCTCCGTCGAGAGGCTCCAACTTCCACGGACGAAATGGTAGAGTCTGTACCCGGGTACCGTGTCAAGTCTTTTAAGGCACTCCCATGGTGCAGGCAGCGCTCACAATCGGCAGGCTCGCGCGCAGCGCGGGAGTTAACGTTCAGACCATCCGCTTCTATCAGCGGCTGGGCCTCATCGCAAAGCCGCCCAGGCCGTCTGGCGGGGCGCGGCGCTACTCTTCTGACATGGTGGTGCGTATCAAATTCGTCAAGCGTGCCCAGGCGCTGGGTTTTTCGCTGGACGAGATCGCGGTGCTCCTGGGGCTCTCGGATGGCAAACACTGTGCGGAGACCAAAGCGCTTACTGAAAAGAAGCTCACTATGGTCGAGGAAAAAATCAACGACTTGGTGGCCATTCAGAATGTGCTGAAAGCCTTGGTTGCAGAATGCTCAAAAGGCGGCCGAAAATCCGGCTGCCCGATTATTGATGCCTTGGCGGAAGATTCGGATTAGAAGCTCACGCATGTCCCACGCCTATTCAGCGTGGCGGACGTTTTCCAGGAATCGAAGGTAGTGCTCCGGCAGCCCGTGTTTGCGCGCGCCCTCGCGCAGCAGCGTGATGTAACGCAGAGACGGATTGCCGTCGGCCGCCTTGCCTTCCGCAATGTATGTCACTGCCTGGAGCGCTCTGCCGTCGATATCTTCGGCATCGAGCCAAAGCTGCCAGTATCGCTTCCCCGGTACGCCTTCGGTCGCATCGAGTTGCACGAGATCGCGCCGTGTAATGCGGTAGAGCACGCCCCAGACCTCGGCTTGCGGATCGGCGAAGAGATTCGCCGGCGCCGCTTTGCCTTTCGGGCGTCCTTCGAGATTGAAGCGCAGGCGATAACCGCGCACCCGGCCCGCACGATATTCCAGCGGCCGCATGCTGCGGCGCTCGCGGAAAGCGCTGTCGTGCATATTGGCGCCGTAGGCGAAATACCAGACATGCTCCGTCGGCCGACCGACGAGACGGATACCGTGAAGCCGGTAATAAAACCAGGACAGTATCCACGACCGCGCGACGAATCGGCGCAAGGCCCACAGCAGGTTTCTCATGGGATCGTGCCGGCAATCGACATGACACGCAGACGGCGGACGGCGATGATCTGCAGCACTGCGGCGGCAAGGCTCAACGCGAAGACAGGCGCCGCCGACGCCTCGTGCATGATCGCGCCGCCTGCGATCGGCAGGAGCGCAGCGGGCGCCACGAGCACATTGAAGTAACCGCTGTAAGCGGGCCGCCGATCGTCAGGGGAAATCTCCATGAGATAGCCGAGCTGCGCGATGGTGCTGCCGTTGCCGACGGCGCCGAGGAGCAGAAAGACGCATCCGAAGTAAGTCAATGCGAGCTCATTCCAACGCCCGCCGCTTGCGATCCAGATGAGCGTAAGCATCGGGGCTGCTGTATTAAGCGCTGCCACCACCTCGAGCAGCTCGCGTTTGCCCCGCCGGTCGCCATACCAGCCCCACAGGGGGTTGGAGACGAGCGCGCCTGCCGTCTGCGCGCCGAGGAGAAGCGCCACTTCTGGAGCCGAAGCTTGCGCCTGCAGGACATAGAAAGGCAGCGCGATGGCCGCGGCGCCGCCTAGCCATTGCGCGATCACGAAAAGACGAAAGCGGTGATCGGTAGCGTAAACGTCGCCGCCGCCGCGCAGGAAATTGAAAAACCCCGCTTGGATTTGGCGGCCGGAAGCAGCGCGCGGCTCTCCGGCTGAAACGAAGAAGAGCGCGGAAGCGAAGAGCAGGAGCGCGCCCAGTAACGCCACAGCGGCGTAGCCACGGGGAAACTGCAAGCCGGCCAGGATGCGGTTCGCGGCGTAAGCGACAGCAAGCGCCAGCACGCCACCGCCGAAGAAACGCCAGGCGAGCACGCGGCTGCGTGCTTCCGACGGAATCGAACGCGCAACGATGTCGTTGTACGGCACGGCGACGATGCCGCTCACGAAAGCGTACAGGGTCCACATCGCGAAGAACGCGACGACGATTGAGGTACTCGGTCGAGCAGGCGCGAACCACAGCAGCGCCGCTACGGCCGTTAGACACGCCGCACGTCCGAAAGCGCCCGCCATGTAAAAGGGCAGGCGCCGCGTGCGTCTTTGCGCATAGTAAGCGACGATAATCTGCGGAAACAGCCAGCCAAAGCGCGCGATCGCAGCGGCCGCACCGACCGCGACTGCACTGCCCGTGAGCCCGTGAACGAGCGCGGCAACGACGGTGCCCGCATCGACTGCCGCCGCGCCGCCCTGGAAGAAGATGCCGGCCGTCGAGATCCGCCAGAATCGGCCGCTGGCCTCAACCGCCACGGACGCCTGCTCCCTCGGCGCGCCGCAGGTCGCCGAGCGTGAATCCCTGGCGCCACAGCGCGCAAGCGCCGATGGCTGCGACGGTGGCGAGGCTTGCGACCTGGACCACGAGCGTCATCGCCACCGCCCGCTCGGATTCGATCCCGAAGAGGCCCAGCGCGAAGACGGCGCCAACAATGAAACCGCCGGCGATCCGTGCGAAATGGGTCAGAATCACGATGAAGCCGAGGAACACGATGAGGAAGAGGTACTCGACAGGGCGCAGCACGACACCGAACGCGAGGCCTGCCCAGAGAAAGTGCGTTGCCGCGATCAGCTTGATCACGACACTGGCGAGCACGACGGCGACGCGGCGCCACGGTTCTGCCGGCCAGACGACGCCCTGCGCGAAGGAACGCAACAGCGTGCGAGCCCGCTCTGCGAAGCGTAGCGGCAAGCGCACGGCGAGCCGCATGATCCAGCTCCTCCCATCCTCGACGTCCCGCTTGTAGCGGGCGAGCAGCGCCAGCAAAAGTGCAAACAACGCGAAGCTTCCGACGCCGCCGATGACGAGACCGAAACGGATATCACCGCCGGGATCCGGAAACGCGGCGAGCGCGAGCACCGCGGCCACAAAACCGGTAAAGACGACGCCATCGATGAGCCGATCGATGGCAACGGAGGCGAGCACGACAGTGAACTTGAGCGCTTCCAGCCGGGCAATCAGCCAGGAGCGGACGAGGGGGCTCACGCCCAAAGGAATCAGCAGGTTCCCGAGATAGCCTGCCATGATGGCGCCGAAGAGGCGCAGCGTCGGCACCGCGCGCAGCGGATACAGAATCTGCCGCCACTTCCACGCCCGCACCAGCTGCTCGGCGGCGATCGCAATCGGTACGAGGACGAGGAATACGCCGTTCGCTGTCGCCAGCGCGTCATACAGACGTTCGTAGTCGAGACGCCCAAAAATCCAGGCGAGCGCCGCCACCCCGACCAGGGCGCCGCCGATGGACCAGGCGCGGTGCTGGCGGCGGGCGCCCGCGCCGGGATCACTCCCTGGTCTCGACGCCATCGAGAAATGCGACATAATCGGCGGGCAGCCCGCGCTCGCGCGCCGCTTCGCGGATCACTTCGAAATAGCGCCGCCCCGGCCGCCCTTCCGGCGCATCATGAGGGACCTTGTAGGTGACGGCCGGCACCCGGCTGCCGTCCGCGTCTTCCACCTCGGTCCACAGGTAGCCATACTGGCTGCCTTCGCTCGCATCGAGGCGCGCGAACTTTCCCAGGGGCAAAAGATAGAGGACGCCGTGAACGGTCTTCCCGGGAGCTTCCTTGATATTTGCAGGAGCGGAGACGCCAGGCCGCATGCCCCCGGCGACGCTGAAACAGAGCCGGTAGCCCCGCAGTCGGCCGATGCGGTTCTCGAACCAGCGCATGTGCCGGCGTTCGCGGAACAGCCGCTCGTTCATGTTCGAGCCGTAGGCGAAATACCAGATCGGGTCCGGCAGCGAGGCGCGCGGCAGACGCCCACGGCGATAGCGGATCCACAACCGGAGCGCCGACCACAGAACAACGTTCATGGCACGTCCTTCCGTCTCCGGGGGCTGCGATCTACGAAACGAAGGGGCTGTGTATGGTCACGGGAAGCGGGCGCCAGCGCGCAGCGCCGATCCGACGCGTTCCGGTTTCCACCGTGGGGGATCAGACGTGTTCCGCCGTCAGCTCTGCGCGCACTGGGCGCGGCTTTTCACGGAAGTCGGTCGTGACCCGAGAAGAGGACTTCGGCTCGGCCGGCGCCGCCGTGACGCGCACGTCCAGCGCCTTTGCCTTTGGTCGCCGTTGCCGCACAGGGTGTTCCGCCAACCGTATCATTCCGCAGCCGCAGAACTCACACATGACTGCCTCCTTTCTTTCCGGCGCCACCAATCGAGCTTATGCCGGACGGCGGCGGCGATCCGGCGTGCTCCTGCATGCACCCGCACGTGTTCCACGAGCACTTCTCACCTTTGCGCCGCCGTGCGGGCGACACGAGGTCCTTGATGGCGACGCGCACGCCGAGAAGATGTTGAACGCGCTCGTCGATCTCATGCAGGTGCTGCTGCAGAATTTCCCGATACTCGGGCTGCTCGCTCGGACAGCCCTTGCCGTCGGCGAGCGCGAGCAGTTTGCGGATGTCGGACAGGTTCAGCCCGAACAGCCGCGCGTGGTGAATGAACCGCAGCCGCCCGACTCCGGCTGCCGTGTAGACGCGATGGCCGCCCGTGTGCGCTCCACCGTTGGTTCGCCCGGCCTTCGGAATCAAGCCGATCTCTTCGTAATAGCGGATGGTCTTCACGGTGAGACCGGATGCCTTGGCGGCTTCACCGATGGAAAACGAGCGTGTGTTCATTCGACACCCTCTCACGATTTAAGGGTACACCCTCCAGCAACTGGAGGTTCAACTTGCTCGGGAGGTGGGCATCCAATCGGTGGTGCGCTCATACAGCCGAGGGCTGTTTAGTTCAGCGGTCCTGCGACGAAAAGGTCGAGCGCCGGGTCGGGGCTTGTCGACATCTGGATCCAGTAGCGCGTGCCCGCGCGCAGGTCGAAGACGCCCGCTTTCATCCGTCGCCCGCAGAAATCCACCCATAGGTAATGCCTGGCCTTGGCAAAACCGTTCTGCTCCTGATCCACTACGTCGATCCATGCCCGGCTCACGGTACCGAGGACGTAGGTTCCCGTCGCTGGCGGGGTCAGGGCGAGCAGCCCGCCTGCGTCCTGCGGTTTTCCCTGCTTCTTCTCCGGGCCAAGCACAAAATTCACCCTGTCCATCGTATGCAGCTTCGCCGCAACGACCTTGTTGACCGGCAACTCATCACGCATCGCGCCGGCGGTCGGCGCCGCTGCGATGCGTTCCGCAGGTTGATTGACCGGCTTGCAGCTTCCGCCGAGCGTTTCCAGCACCCGCCCCTGAAGCGACTCCCACGCGGCCTTTCCCTGATCGCGCGGCAGCAGGCCCATGGCGAGCGCGGCCGGGGGACAGGCGAGGGCGACCGGGAGAACGATATTCAGAAGCTTTTTCATGGGCTGGGCCCGTTCCGTTCAAACCGCGAGCGCGGGTATGACGATGAAATAGCCATTCAGCAGGTAGAGGCCGGCAGCGATCAAGATCAGCCCTCCGGCAATCTCGAACGCTCTCTGATGGTTACGCAACCCGCTCAAGCTCTCCAGCCAGCCGACCGCACCCGCTCCCAATATAATCGGCACCGCGCGGCCCAAGGCAAATGACACGAGCAGGACCGTGCCAAATACCGGCGAGCCGATCCCGGCGGCGACGCCGAGCAATATCACGAGCGCCGGCGTGCAGAACGGACACACTGCGACGGAGAACGGCACCCCGAGGGTAAACGCGCCCCACGCGGAAGCAACGGGCCGGGCGCGCAGGCTCACGCTCGGCAACGGCAGTTTCACCCAGCCCGGCCACATGAGCCCCAGCAGGATCAACAGCGGTCCCAGCACCAATCCCCACTCGCGTCCAAAAACCCGCTGCAATCCGCTTCCGCCCAGGCCGGCAGCCAGGCCCAGGACGGCGTGAGTCAACACCATCCCGGCAATGAACATGCCGCCATACAGCACGGCCCGCTGCGGCGCATGCGCTTTTGTCACGAGGGCGAGCGAGACCGGAATCGCAGCCAGCGCCACCGGATTGAAGCTGAACAGGAATCCTATGGTGAAACCGGCTGTCAGGGAGGCCAGGCTTGCCTGCTCGAGCGTCTGGCGCAGCGCCTCAATGTCCATGGCTATTTCCGCAGTGGGTTTGCGCATCATCGCGTACCGCTTGTTCGAGCCGCTTCCGCAATTCCCGGGTAAATCTCTCGGCGCTCGGCAGCGCGGGGAAGACCAGCGTGCCATCGATGGCGATCGCTGGCGGGGAGAGCACGCCAAGCTCGACCGCATAATCGATCTCTTCCAGGATGTTCACGTCGCGCCAGGTGATCCGGTCCTTGCCGATCTCTTCGACGATGGTTTTGAGCGTTTCCTTCGCCTGCGCGCACTTGCTGCAGCCGGGCGTATAGAAGGCTTCGATCTTGATCGTCATGGATGCACTCTATTGAGCCTCGTGCAAATGGGTGACAACCAATTTGCACCACAAATCTCCCCTCTCCCTTTTCGGGAGAGGGGTCGGGGGTGAGGGCGGAGCGGCGTCAGGGATTTTCACGACGCTCAGTAGATCGCCGTTTTGCCGGTTCCTTCGATCGGGCGTTCTGCCCCGCGATGCTCGACTCGAGCGCGGCGAGTATCGGGCACTCGTCCAGCGGCTTCGTGTCGCGCGAGCAAACCTCGATCAGCCGGCTCAGCGCCTGGGACATGGTCTTAAGCGCCTTGACCTTCGCTTCGAGTTGCAGCTTCTTCTCCAAGGCGACGCGGTAGACGTCGTTGCAGCACGACTGATCGTGGCCTTTGAGTTCAAGCAGGTCGCGAATCTCCGCCAGCGAGAATCCGCATTGTTGCGCATGCTTGATGAAATTGATCCGGCGTATCGCTTCCTCGGTATAGAGGCGGTAACCCGACGCGCTTTTCTGCGCGGGGCTGAGCAGGCCTTCGCGCTCGTAAAAACGGATGCTGTCGGCGCTGACCTGCGCGCGTGCGGCCACTTTACCGATGGTGAGCATAAACCCCTCCAGTTCGAACCGGGCCGTGTGCCCGGCATGTGATGCTGTGCCTTTCATAACTCATGATCCTTTTCGGGGTCAATGGTTCTTCATCGGGTGCCGTTACGACGCCAGTTTGCCATCCTTGATGTGCACGAGGCGGTCGGCTGACCGGGCCAAAACCTCGGCGTGAGTGACCACGACCACCGTCCGCTCTCTGGCGATCTCCTTGAGCAGGTCGTAGATCATTTGCCCGGTTTTCGAATCGAGGTTGCCGGTGGGCTCATCGGCCAGAATGAGCGGCGGATTGTTGGCAAGGGCGCGCGCAATAGCGACCCGTTGCTGCTCCCCTCCGGAGAGTTCGCGGGGTTTGTGTTTTAAACGTCCTTCCAGACC
>JACQOJ010000149.1 GCA_016202605.1 Betaproteobacteria bacterium | reverse complement strand
GTCCCTGACGTACATGAAAAAGCCCCGGATTCCCGGGGCCTTCCGGCGTTCCCGTGGCACTGCAAATCAAGCTTTCTTGCCTTTCTTGGCACCGCCCGTCGCCTGCCTGGTAACTGCCTCGACGTTGGACTGAGTCGCTTCGGCGAACTGCCTGGCGACTTTCGACAGGTTATCGTAGGCCGAATTGACGGCGGCGATCGCCGATTTGACGGCGGCGATGCCGACTTCAGACCCCGCCGGGGCGTTCTTCACCATCCGGTCGAGAACGGCCACGACCTGCTTGTTGAAGTCCGCGACCTGTTCTTCAACCAGTTTTCCCAATTCCGCCTGGGTCGCGGCGGCCACGTCATAAATGCTCTTGGCGTACGCGGTGGCTTTCTCGATGCTCGGTTGCGCGAGGCTGTCCTTGAGCGCAGCGAACTGCTGCAGATCCTTGACTGCGGCGAGCGCCTTGGCGCTTTCCACGGTGTCGGCAAACGCGGTCCTGGCTGCTTTCAGTTGCAGGTCGAGCATGCGCTCGGCGCCCTCCAGGGCGACGCCGGCGAAGCGCGCGGCAATCTCAAGATTGGCCTTGTTCAGGGCGATCAATTGTTCCGGGGCTTGATACATTGCATTCTCCTTTAAAAACCAGTAAGTTAACTCACGAACGGGCTGTGATGCTGCACTGCACCATAGCAATTATATTCTTTAAAACCGCTATGTCAAGGCCTGTTGAAAATAAATTTACTGCGTTGCACTATGCATTAGTCTCCAAGTGTTGAATATTTGCGCGGAACGTGCGGTCTATTCAATAAAATCATTTGTAATCATATAAATATGTGATATGTTGGGCCGTGAAGGCGAGCGGAGGCAGTCACCTGCTGCAGGGCAAGTCCGCCTTCCCGGGTGGCGGGGACTTCGAGAAGGAGAACGTGGTGAGCACCATTTTCAGCAAGATCATCAAGCGGGAAATCCCTTCCGACATCGTTTACGAGGACGATCTCTGTCTCGCGTTCCGCGACATCAATCCCCAGGCGCCGACCCATGTGCTGTTGATTCCGAAGCAGGAAATTCCGAAGCTGGTCGATGCGAAGGAGCAGGACCGGCACGTGCTGGGGCACTTACTGCTTGCCGCCAACGAGGTCGCGCGCCAGTTGGGTGTTGCGGACGCGTTCCGGGTGGTCGTCAACAATGGCGCCGGCGCGGGGCAAAGCGTCTTTCACCTGCACCTGCATATCCTGGCGGGGCGGTCCTTCCGCTGGCCACCGGGGTGACGACTACACTTCGAGCGGCAGTCTGACCGGTTTTCCGGTCGCGACCGCGCGCTCGATCGCGATGGTGGTCTCCAGATTGATGCGGGCCTGCTCGGGCGTGGTGTGCACGGCGGGACTTCCCGTAACCAGATGGTCGAGCCAGGCTCGTGTCTCGTTGCCGAGCGGGCCCCAGAAATCACCGACCGCCCAGTCACCGGCCGTATTGCTGCCGAGGAACGCCATGTTCACGCTGTGCTCCGGCACGTAGGCGTGCGGAATCCCTTTCTCCGAATAGATCAGATGATCCTTGTGGTCGTCATCGATCAGCATCGTGCCTTCGGTGCCGAGCAATTCCACCCTGTCGGATTGGCCGAGCGTCGGATACTTGGACGGCAATGCGTAGCTCACCCCGAGATTGAACACCGCGCCGTCGGCGAGCGTGACGATGGCCCAGGTCACATCGTGCGCGCCGTAACCCGCTTCCCTGAAGATGCCGTGCTGCCCGCGCGCCACGACTTCCACCGGGGGGTTGCCCTCCAGAAACCAGCACATGAGGTCCACGTAATAGGTGAGGACGTCGAGCACCGGCGTCGCATGCGGATCGCGCTTGAGGATGGCGAACGCCTGAGCGCGCGAATTGTAAACACGCGCATTGCCCCCTACCACCTTGCCAAGCCGCCCATGGACCATCTGTTCCTTGGCGCGCAGAAAGCACTCCTTGAAACGGCGGCTGTAGCCCACGCGCAAGTGTCCCCCGGTCTGCCTGAGCGTCTCGAGGATCGCGTCCGCGTCCTCCAGCGACAGGGCGATCGGTTTTTCCACCAGCACCGGCTTCCCCAGTTCCAGCGCGCGGCGCACCGGCGCGGCGTGTTCGCCCTCGGGAGTGGACACAAACACCGCGTTGACTTCCGGACGCTCGATGGCTTCGAGATTGTTGCGGGAATGAAAGTCGGCGCCAGTCTGCTCCGCGAGCGCGCGCGCGCGCTCGGGATCGAGATCGGTGATCGCGAGAAACCCCACGGCCGGGTGTTTCGCTGCAAGCCGGGCACGCAGCGTGCCGATGCGCCCCGAGCCGATGACCGCGATCCCGAGTTCCTTGCGTGCCATGGTTCTTGTCCTGGTAAGCGTGAAGAAGGGTAGCAGCAGCTCAATATACGCGATTCAGTGGCGCCTCGCCGCGCAGCGCGCGCTCCACGTTCTGCCACGATACACGGAAGAGCTGTGCAAACGATTGCCGGGTGACGCCCGCGATATGCGGTGTGAGCAGCAGACGGCGCGCTGCGTCGCCTTCGAGCTTGAGCAGGGGATTGTCGCTGCCGGGAGGTTCGGTCGAGTACACATCCACAGCCGCGCCGCCGAGCTGACCCGACGCGAGGCGTGCCGCGAGCGCAGTTTCGTCGACCACGCCGCCGCGTGCGGCGTTGATGAGGATCGCGCCGGGTTTCATGAGCGCAAGCTGCCCCTCGCCGATCAGGTTCCTGGTCGCCGGCAGCAGCGGAACGTGCAGCGTGACCACGTCCGAGGACTTGAGCAGTGCCTCGAGCGTAATGGACGGCGCCTCGATCGCCCCGGCGGCGGCGAGATCACGCGGGGCAGGATCGAAGTAGCAGATGCGGGCCCCGATCCTGTGGAAAGCCTGCGCGACCGCGAGCCCGATCACGCCCAGACCGACCACGCCCACCAGCAGCCCATCGATGCCCGCAAGATTGTCCGCAAGCATGCGCTTGCGAAACCGGTCGTAACCGCCGGCCTTGATTTCGGCGTCGGACCACGCGAGCCGCCGCAGCAGCATCGAGGCGGTCGCGATCGCATATTCGGCCACCGCGCTGTTGCTGCCGCCGGGCACGTTTGCCACGGGAATGCCGAGCGTTCTGAGCGCGGGTTCATCTAGGCGATCGACGCCGGCGCCGGTGACCTGAACCAGTTTCAGCGGGGTATTTTCGAACAGCGCCGCGGGAATCTTCGCGCCCACGGCTGGGATCACGAGCACCCGCGCATGTTTCATGAGCGCGGGCAATTCCGGATCGTCGGGCGCGCGATAGGTGATGGCAAAGGTCTTGGGCGGCAGCGCGCCGGTACGTTCAAAGTCGGCCTCAGGCCGCAGGCAGATCACGTCATAGGACATATTGTTCAGGCCACAGAGAACAGAGATCACGGCGGAAAGCCGACAACGGTTTCAGACTGACCGTCTTCCCGGTCTTGCGTGCGTGCCGCCGATTTGTCATTCCCGAGCAGCCTGTCCTCGAGTGTCTTAATCGGGGATCGGGAATCCCATTCGACCACGCCAAACTGGCTGCCCGTCTTCACGGGCATGACACCCAGGTCGTCATTCCCGAGCAGCCTGTCCTCGAGTGTCTTAATCGGGGATCGGGAATCCCATTCGACCACGCCAAACTGGCTGCCCGTCTTCACGGGCATGACACCCAGGTCGTCATTCCCGAGCAGCCTGTCCCCGAGTGTCTTAGTC
>JACQOJ010000150.1 GCA_016202605.1 Betaproteobacteria bacterium | reverse complement strand
GACGAAATCCTGCGCCGGACAAGCCACCGGGACGACAGGCTTTGCGGGCTTTACCGCGATCACGATTATCGCCACACTGCGCGGATCGAGCTTCGCAAGGAAACCGGAAATGACAATACGAGACAGTACCAATACCGTCAAAGTCGCCGTCGTGCAAGCCGGCGCGGTCCCGTTCGATACCGATGCCTGCGTGGATAAGGCGACGCGCCTCGTCGCCGAGGCCGCCGGCCGGGGCGCGAGAGTCATCGTATTTCCAGAGGCTTTCATTCCCGGCTATCCCAAGGGCCTCGACTTCGGGCTCGTCGTCGGCGCGCGCGATCCGGCCGGCCGCGAGGAATTCCGCCTCTACCTCGACGCCGCGATCGAGGTTCCCGGCCCGCACACCGCCCGCCTCGGCGAGGCGGCGGCCGCCGATGACGCGTATGTAGTGATCGGCGTCATCGAGCGCGAAGGCGGCACGCTCTACTGCACGGTGCTGTTCTTCGGTCCGGACGGAGCGCTGCTCGGCAAGCACCGCAAGCTCATGCCGACCGCCATGGAGCGCATGATCTGGGGCTTTGGCGACGGCTCCACGCTGACGGCGGTCGACAGTCCCTACGGCCGCATCGGTTCCGTCATCTGCTGGGAAAACTACATGCCGCTTCTGCGCATGGCGATGTACTCGAAGAACGTCGCGCTCTACTGCGCGCCCACCGCTGACGACCGCGATACCTGGATCGCGTCCATGCGGCATGTCGCGCTGGAGGGTCGCTGTTTCGTGCTGACGGCGTGCCAGTATCTGCTCCGCAAGGACCTGCCGGCTTCCGTCCGCGTCTCGCTCGGCGACGCGCCCGACGCCGTGCTGATGCGCGGGGGCAGCGCGATTGTCGGCCCGCTCGGCCAGGTGCTCGCCGGTCCGCACTTCGGAGGCGAAACGATACTCACCGCGGATCTCGACCTCGGCGAAATCGGCCGCAGCCGTTTCGATTTCGACGTGACCGGCCACTATGCCCGCCCCGACGTTTTCCAACTGGCCGTCAACGAACAGGAGATGAAACCGGTAACCCGGAAGCCGTAAGCGACGAGGCTGAAGAGGCAAGTCACGCCGGCCCGGATTGTTTCCCCGCGGCAAGCGTCTCCAGGGTGCGCCGCGCGCGCTCCTGCAGCGCTCGATAGGTGCGCTCCCACTCGCCCTCACGCGGCGTCGTATGTGCGAACTGGCGAACCAACGCGGCCAGTGCTTCCGCCTGCGAGCGCGCGAGAGCCAACTGAGCGAGCGCTTCGTCGTGGTCGGAGGCGTACACGAAATCCACCTTGCGGTCCTGGCAGATCCCGATGCAGGGCTGCGCGCCCTCGATCCGCCCGCAGCCGATGCACTGCCACGCCGTCACGCGCTCGCTCATCATATCCCGTCCTTGTTCGCAGAGATCGGTCAATTACTTGTCGAGCTTAAGTCTCACATACTCCCCGATCAGAATCGCGGTGGGATAGGAAACTTCTTCTTCCGTTTGTGCGTGCAACTTCAGCTTTTCGGCAAACTCGGCATACTCGGATCGTCCTTCCGCACGCGCCGCGTCCTTGAGCTTGTCGAGTGCTGTCACGATGGCCCGATGCTCGGCCAGCATCTGTGGCAACTCCGCCTTGAGTCTCTCGGTGAGATCGAGCACGCCGCGCATCTCGGGCTTCCACTCTCCCCGCGAGAGCGGAGCAAGCAGGCCAAGCGGCGGCAGCGCGAACTGCTCCTCCTTGACGAAATGGGAATGTAACAAGGCGGCAACCGCCCTCGCCGCCGCTCCTGTCAGGCCCGGCTCCTTGGTTGCGCGGACCAGCGTCGAATGCAGGTCCTCGTGCTCGCTTTTCAAAGATTTCGGGATTTCAAATTCCATGAGTATTCTCCTGGGTCTTGGCGCAGCGCAAGGGCGCCGCCACCACGCAGTCGGCTCGCCGGCTCGCTTCATTGCGCCCTTCGAGCCGGCGGGCTGGAGAGATATCTCCTTTCCAAACCGCGTTGGACATTTGATGGCTAATGCGAGTGAGCCAGACCCGGCGCTTTTTTCTGCACCTGTTCTGGCGCCAGTGTTTCGGCCGCGTCATACAAGCGCTCGACATAGTGCGTATACTCGACGTAAGCGCTCGCGAAGGCGCGTCCGGCCTCAACATCATTCGGGTTGTAATTCTTCCTTTTAATCACGTCCTCGAAGTGGCGGTGCAAACCCCGCTCCATCCGATTCGATATGAGCTTCACCACGTCCTGGAGCTTGCCGGTCTCGAGCGACCTGTCAGCGGCCGCAATGGGCGGCTCGATCTTTCCCGCCGCCTTCAGGCCCGTATAGGCAGCGCCTTCGCCGGCGCGGTGGATGCGTACCAGCGTTTCAAAGAAGTACATGTCCGCCAGCTCCTTCGCCTGGCCGCCCGCCCTGCGCACGGCCACGGTTTTCTGGAACTGGCTCCTGATCTCCGCTTCGTCTTTCTTCTGCACCCAGAGCAGAATCAATTTGACGTTGTCGGCATCGAGCGCCTTGCGTGCCGCCGCGACGACCGGGCCATCAAGCGTGTCGCAATGCGCGAAAGCCGTGCCCGATCCAGCCGACAGTCCCAAAAAGATGCCTGCTATCGCCGCCCAGCGGCCGATGATGTTACGAGGTCTCATGATCATTGAACTCCTGTAAGTTGATTGGCCGCGAATATCTGATCCGCCGCCTTCATTCACTTGAACGGACAGCACCGCTGAATGTTCCGGAAATCGCCGGCACAGTGCTATTTACCGTGCAGACTTTCTTCAAAGGTAGTCGCCGGTGCCTGACGCAACAGCATATCCACAAGTTTTCCACGCTGCTCCGCGTCGAGCATGTCCCGTTCCCGCAGCAACTGTTCGATGATTCGCCGCTGCTGCTCGGATTGCAGCTGCGCGATCGCCGCACGCTTGGCCTCGATGCGGCCGCGGTCGGGCTGTTCGGAAAAAATCTCGCGAATCATCACCTCGCGATGGCTTCGAATCTGCTGCCACTCGGTATTGATCTCGCGCATGAATCCGGACTCAAGTTCGCTCCACCGCTGCCGCTGTGCAGCGGTCAGCGCGAGATAATCAGGCAGGCCCGTTTTGTTCCTGTCAGTGCTGAACACGGGAGGCCACTGCCCGTGCTCGAACACGCGATATGCTACGACGCCGACAACCCCAAAATTGAGCAACAGCGACAGGACGAGAGCGAACTTCAGTCCGGAACGGCTCATATCATCTTCCCAGCGGATAACACGATTGCAGTCCGACGCATAATCCGCCCGGAGGGACCGGATCGAACAGCGCCATGGCCGCAGGTTGCAGTGCCATCACCGCGGTGCCGCCGGCAAGCACTGCACCTAGATAAATGCCCGCGGTCAGCATTCCGGCTGCAGCCAACCCCGAAGGCAAGATCTGCCAGCCGTGCCACCAGCTCCCGCCACGCGCCCGACGTTCAGGCGGGCGGCGCGCAGCGAGGCGCCTCTCGACGAGCGACGAGAGATCGAGTCCGGCGCGCGTGGCGCTTAACGACCGCATAGCAACGCGGAGTTCGTTGAGATCATTCAGCGTCGCGCTACACAACGGACACGATTCGGCGTGTACGGCAATCTCGCCGCGCGTAGCGCCGGCAAGCTCGCCATCGATCAGCGCGGAGAGCTGCTCGGTGCGCGGACAATCAGGTTGTAGTGTGTCTCTCATGCGTTCTTGCGCCCGTAATAACTGATCAGCGCTTCACGCGCGCGCGCCAGTCGCGATTTCACCGTGCCTTCGCTGATACCAAGCACAGCGCTGATCTCGCTGTATGACATGTCTTCCATTTCCCGTAACAGCACGATCTCGCGCTGCTCGTGCGACAGCCGGTTGAGCGCGGCTTCGAGCGCGCGCAATCTCTGCTTCGCCTGCAATTGCGCCTCCGGGCCGGCGGACTCGCCCGGTAATTCATCGTCCCCTTCCAGGGCCACAAACTCCACGACCCTGCGACGGCGCAGAACATCCATTGCCGTGTTCGACGCGATGCGGAACAGCCACGTCTGGAACTGCGCCTCGGGCCGCCAATCCGGCAACGCCTGCCAGGCCTTGATGAACGCCTCCTGCGTGAGCTCAAGCGCCTCTTCGCGCGAGCCCACCATGCGCAGGATGTAGCGGAACACCCGGTCCTGGTAGCGGCGCACCAGCGTGCTGAACGCGTCGCGATCGCCGTGCTGGCTCGCTGCGACGCATTCTTGGTCGGTGAGACCGTTCTGCGTCATGTTGGCACCGTCCGCCCACCGCCCGTTACCTGTTAAACGGGTGGGAAAGAGAAAAGTTCCGCATTTTGTGCTGGCTCATGCAGGTTGTGGCACCACCGCGGTCGCATGTGTCGCACCCGCCGCATCGTTCGATATCTCGAGACCTTCGCCCTGCTCTTCGACAGTACGGCCGTCGCGGATGTGGTAGATGCGTTTGAAGGTGGGGATGATCTTCTCGTCGTGGGTGACGACGATGATGGCGGTGCGATACTCGCGCGCGAGTTGGTCGAGGATCCGCACCACGGTGAGCGCACGCTGGCTGTCGAGCGGCGCGGTAGGCTCGTCGGCGAGTATGATCGGCGGCTTGTTGGCGAGCGCCCGGGCGATGGAAACGCGTTGCTGCTCGCCGCCGGACAGTTCGGCGACCTGCGCGGCAGCGCGGTGTGCGACATCGAGCGCGGTCAACATTTCGAACGCGCGCCGCCGTGCGTGGCCATTCGACACGCCCGCCAACATCGGCAGCAAAGCGACGTTGTCGGTCGCGTTGAGGAACGGGATCAGGTACGGCGCCTGGAAAATGAATCCGATGCGGTCGCGGCGCAACGCGCGAAGATCGCGGATCTTCCAACCGTCGTCGTAAATGACTTCACCGCCCAGCGTGATGCGCCCGGCGGTGGGTTCAATCACGGCGCCCAGGCACTTGAGGAGCGTGGTCTTGCCCGAGCCGCTGGGGCCGATGAGACCGACCACCTCCCCGGGATACACCGCCATGTCAACGCCCTTCAGCGCCTCTACCGCGGTGCTCCCCGTGCCGTAGGTCTTGCGCAGCGCTTCGAGCAGAATCGCCGGTTGCGGGATGGGAGCTGCGGGTTCCAATCAACCTCCGATCGCTGCGGCCGGATCGACGCGCAGCGCGGCGCGAATGCCGAGAACGCTCGCGATGGTGCAGATCACCACGGTCACGATGAATCCGCGCACGGCATCTTCGGTGAGAAGCACCACATGGCGCGGAAAGTGCGGTCCCCATAAAGTCGCGAGCAGCTTGCCGATGACGAAGCCGATCAGCCCCAGCCCGAGCGCCTCCTGCAGGATCATCCCGGCGATCGTCGTGTTCCGGGTGCCGATGAGTTTCAGCACTGCGATTTCCTTGATCTTGGATATCGTCATGGTGTAGATGATCAGCGCGACGATGGCGGCGCTCACCAGCGCGAGGATCACCAGGAACACCGCGATCTGGCGCGCCGCGGTCGCAATCAGCTTGCCGACCAGGATCTCCTCCATTTCTTCCCCGGTGTAAGCCTGCAGGTATTTCCAGCGCTTGATGTTGTCGGCCACCACCCGAGGATTCCAGCCCGGCGTTACCCGAACCAGCACCGCGTTCACGTTGCGGTTGGAGAACTGGTTCGCTTCCACGGCATCGAGCAGTCCCGGCACGCCGGCGCGATTGAGCCCCGGGTTCGCCGCAAGCCGGTTGCGGTCGTTGCGGATGGCTTCGTTATCCTTCAGAAACTGCGTCTGCTGGGCATCCTTCAGGGGAATGAACACCATGGGGTCGCCGCTGGAAGACACCATGCGGCGCGTGAGTCCCACCACGGTGTACTCGTTGCGGCGGATGCGTATCCGGTCACCGAGACCGAATCCGGTCTTCACATCGGCGATCGCCTCGTAATGCGGACGCGTCAGCGGCCGCCCGGCCATGAGCAGCGCGGGTTCACCGGGCCGCCCCGGCTCGAAACCCGAAATCATGACGCGCACGTCGCTTTCTCCCTGCTTCACCTGCATGGTGAGAAAGGTGACGTTGCCGGTTTCGGCCACGCCGGGCAGCCCAAGCAAGTTTCGATAAACGTCATCGTGCAGGTTGGATGATTCCGCGAAGGGCCCGAGCGTATGCTGCTGCACGACCCAGACGTCCGCCTGCCAGCTCTCGAGCAGCGCCTTGGCGTCATCGACCATGCCGCGGTAGATGCCGGCCATGCTGAGTGTCACTCCAATGAGCAGCCCCAGTCCGACGCTGGTGAGGAAATAGCGTCCGAAGCCGTGCGCGATGTCGCGGCTCGCGAGATTGATCACGAAACCTTCCCGATCCTGACTTCCATTCCCTCGCGCAATTGCGCGCTGCTGTAGGCGATGACGCGGTCACCTGCTTTCAGGCCGTCGAGCACTTCGGTCATGCCGTCGAGCGTCTGCACCCCGATCTTCACGGGATGAAAGCGGGTCCTGCCATCGACGACACGCCACACGCCGTGCTGCTGGTTCACGCGCTTCACCGCGGCGCTCGGCACGACGAGTCCGCGCGTACTCCTGGTGCGGTGGATGGTCACTTCGGCGAGTTCACCAACCGACAAAGGCGGCGTGCCGGCAAAGGCGATCGCGACGATCCTTTCCTCTGTCACGGAATCGCTTTCGATCTCGACCCGCGCAACGCGCCCGCGAAGCACCTCCCCCTGATTCGAGCGCAACACGATTTCGGCCGTGAGCCCGATCGTGAGCGCCGCCGCCCGCGACTGGTCGATGCGCGCGCGCACCCACAGGCTGCGCGGATCGACCACGCGTACCACCGCCTGGCCGGCGACGACCGTCGTTCCCGGTTCGGAATCACGGGCGACCACGACGCCATCGACGGGGCTCGTGAGCCGCAGGTTGGCGAGCTGGCGCCGCAATGCGTCGCGATCCCGGGCCGCGCGCTCCACGTCACCGCGCGCCGCGAGCAGCGCCGCCTGAGCGCCATCCACTGCGGCCTGCGTGACGCTGGCCTCGCTCGCGCGGACTTCAGCCGCTTCGCGGCTGACAAAATTCTTCTGGACCAGGTCGCGGTACCGCGCGGCGTTGGCGGACGCCACCGTGTGACGGCTGCGTGCTTCGCGTTCCTGCGCCTCGGCGACCGCCACGGCGTTTCGCGTGCGGTCGAGCATAGATTCGGCGCCTTTCAGCCGCTCCAGAAGATCGACGGGATCGATCTCGGCGAGCAGCTGCCCCGCATTTACCGTGTCACCGTGATCGACATGGACCTTGAGCACCCGGCCGGCCTGGATGGGTCCGATCGCGTACGAACGGCGGGCTTCCACGGTGCCGATCCCGAACACGCTGGAGGCGATATCCGCTTCCTGCGCCGCGGCCATTTCCACCGCCACCGGCGCAAGCGGCCCGCGGTTGAATGCGAACCACACCATGGCGGCGAACAGAACGATGACGCCGCCCGCCGCAGCAAAAAGCTTCCACTTCATGTCCGAGAACAGCCCGCGTAATCAACCATTCCATGCCCGGAATCGGGCACGTTGCTGGATTCTTGCACCGCGCGACCGCGCCCGACTTGATCCTGATCAAGCCCGCGGGATGTGCGGCCATGCCAGCGTGCCGGGTCCGCCTGGTCAACCCCTGCTGCGGACGATCTGGTAGGCGCGCGTAAGGTAGGCGAGCGCTCCGAACCCGCTCCACACATGCACCAGGCGCGAGAACGGGAATATCACGAACAGGGTCATGCCGAAGAAAAGATGGCTCTTGTAGAGCCAGTGCACGTCCGCGATGTGGCCGGCCGCGCCGCCGCGGAAGGTGACGATGTGCTGGGCCCAGTTCCCGAGCAGCACCATCACGGAGCCGTCGCGGTGATCGAGCGACACGAAAATGCTCAGGAGTCCCAGAGAGAGCGTGACGAGAATCCAGAAGAGCACGACGATGTCCATGGGCGTCGAGGTTGCGCGGATGCGCGGCTCCGCGAGCCGCCGGTGGATGAGCAGCACCAGCCCGACGAGACACATGGCGCCGAAGATGCCGCCCGCGGTGACGGCGAACATCTGCTTGGTTGCGGTGGAGAGGCCCAGCGCGTGGTAAAGCTCCCTGGGCATCAGCAGGCCGACAAGATGCCCGAAGAACAGCGCCAGGACGCCGATGTGAAACAGATTGCTGCCGAGCCGCAGCTGGCCGTGCCGCAACAGCTGGCTCGAGTCGCTCTTCCACGTATACTGCTCGCGGTCGAAGCGGATCACGCTGCCGACCAGGAAAATCGCGAGCGCGATGTAGGGGTAGATCCCGAACACGAAGTTGTGAACGTAACTCATGCGGCTGCCCTCTTTCGGTGAAACTGCATCACTGCAATGCCGGGTTGTTTCGCGCCGCCGCAGCTTTCCGACCCGGGACCGAAAGCCGGGACTTCCTGCCACAGTTTGTCGATCGTGGCCGGATCGTCCTCGCGGCGGATCTCTCCTTCGTCGATGACGCTGGCATCGACCTGCGCGCCCGACAGCGCGACCAGCGCGCCGAAGACTGCGCCGTAGGCGCTGCCGCGCCTGGCAAGCCGCGCCGCGATCGCCTCCAGGATGTGCGCGGTGTCGGCGAGCAGCGGCTGCGCCTCTTTCAGCGTCAGCGCCGACAGGAACTCCAGGAACGCCGGCAGGAAATCCGGCAACTCGTTCGAGGCGAGCGCGAAGCCATGCCGCGCGTAGAGCCGCCTGAGATCGACCATGGCCTGCCCGCGGTCGCGCGACTCCCCGTGCACGTGCTCGAAAAGATGCAGCGACAGCGAGCGCACCCGATCGAAAAGACCGACGTAACGCTCCTGCAGGTCGAGCAGCTCTTCGTTCCGCAACTCGGCGAGAAGACCGTCGAGCGAGCGCCGCTCCTTCACCCCGAGGAGTTTCCCGGCATCGAGCGCCCGCTCGAGCTCCGGCAGGGCATCGATCAACTCCTGCTCGGGGTAGGTGAGCAGGGCCGCCAATACTTTGTACGTCTTCATGTTCAATCCTTTTAAACCCATTCAGCCATGGAGAACACAGAGGTCACAGAGAAAAACTCTCAAGAGCTCGATGACGGCACACCATCCGAGGAGAGCCTGCCTGCATTTGATCCCGGTTCATACTCGAATCTCCTCCGTGTTCTCCGTGGTCTCTGTGGCCCGTGATTTTCATGCGACCTGCTTGATCGGGATGGTCCGGCGTTTCCTGCCGCCGAAGAGGCTCGTTTCCGACGCTCCGTCGGAGCAGCCGTTGCCGAACGAAAAGCCGCAGCCGCCGCGCAGATCGTAGGCGCTTTCGGCATACTCGCGGTGCGTGGTCGGGATCACGAAGCGGTCCTCGTAATTGGCGATCGCGAGGTAGCGGTACATGTCCTCCACCTGCGCCAGCGACAGCCCGGCCTGGTCGAGCACCGCGGTGCTGTCGCGTCGCTCGACGTGGCGCCCGCGCATGAAGGCGCGCATCGCGAGCATGCGTTCGAGCGCGCGCGCGACCGGCTCTTCCGCGCCGGCGGTGAGCAGGTTGGCGAGATACCTGAGCGGAATCCGCAACTGCCGCACGTCGGGCAGCACGCCGTTGGCGGCGATCCTGCCGCCGTTGGCCGCCGCGCTGATCGGCGAGAGCGGCGGCACGTACCACACCATCGGCAACGTGCGGTATTCCGGGTGCAGCGGGAAGGCGATCTTCCATTCCATCGCCATCTTGTAGACGGGTGAAGCCTGCGCGGCTCTCAACCACGCTTCCGGCACGCCGTCGCGGCGCGCCTGCTCCTGGACTTCGACGGCGTGCGGATCGAGGAAAACGCCCAGCTGTGCGGTATAAAGATCCTGCTCGTTCGCGACACTCGCCGCTTCTTCGATCCGGTCGGCGTCGTAGAGCAGCACGCCGAGGTAGCGGATGCGCCCGACGCAGGTCTCCGAGCACACGGTGGGCTGTCCGACCTCGATGCGCGGGTAACAGAAAATGCACTTCTCCGCCTTGCCGGTGGACCAGTTGTAATAAATCTTCTTGTAGGGACAGCCGGAGACGCACATGCGCCAGCCGCGGCACTTGTCCTGGTCGATCAGCACGATGCCGTCTTCCTCGCGCTTGTAGATCGCGCCGGAGGGGCAGGACGCCACGCAAGCCGGATTGAGACAGTGCTCGCACAGCCGCGGCAGATACATCATGAAGGTGTTTTCGAACTGGCCGTAGATTTCCTTCTGGATGTCGTCGAAGTTCCGGTCCTTGCCGCGCTTCGCGAATTCGCCGCCGAGGATCTCTTCCCAGTTCGGGCCCCAGACGATCTTCTCCATGGTCTTGCCGGTGATCAGGCTGCGCGGGCGCGCGCTCGGTGCGGCATTCATTTCCGGCGCCGACTGCAAATGATCGTAATCGAAGGTGAAGGGCTCGTAGT
>JACQOJ010000148.1 GCA_016202605.1 Betaproteobacteria bacterium | reverse complement strand
GCGCAGCGTCACCTTCATCCACCGGACCATCGTGCAGGGCCGGGCGCTCGCACCGGGCGCCGACCGCGAGATCATGATTGGCCGCAAGCTTGCCGAGAGGCTCCGCGTCAGGCTCGGCGAAAAGGTGGTGGTGATGGCGCAGGCCCCGGACGGTGAGCTGGGTACCGCCGCCTACCGCGTGGGCGGAATCTTCGCGACCGAGAGCAGCGCTTTCGACGGTGGAATTGCGTACGTGACGCTGCCCGCGGCGCAATCGCTGCTCGCTCTCGGCGCGCGCGTCTCCACCGTCAACATCCGCCTCGAGGACCGTGCGGTGCTGGGCCGGACGATGGTGGAGCTGCGCCGGCTCGCCGCGGCCCCGGGACTCGTGCTTGCGCCGTGGCAGGAGCTGTTGCCCCAGCTCGACGAGATGGTGAGGTTCAACCGGGTCGTCAGCGACATCGTTCTCGCGGTGTTTCTGCTGGTAGTCGCGACGGCAATCATGAACACGGTGTTCATGGCGGTGGCCGAGCGCACGCGCGAGTTCGGCGTCATGATGGCGCTCGGCACGCCGCCCGGAGCGATCCGGCGCATGGTCGTGTACGAAACGGTCGTGCTGCTCGCCCTCGCCTCGCTCCTCGGCTACGGCGCCGGCATCGCACTGGTCGAGTACTCCGGGCGCGTGGGCATCGATCTTTCGGAATTCTTCCAGGGCTACTCTGCCATTCCCGGGCTTACCGGGATCGTCTACCCGAAGCTTTTCATCGCAACCACCATCCCTCCCGGCGTCGCGCTGCTGATCGCGAGCATTCTCGTGTCGCTCTACCCCGCAGCGAAGGCGGCGCGGCTCGACCCGGTCGCAGCGATCCGCCATGCCTAGGAGTGCCGCCGTTCTGGCAGCGGGCTGGCTGGCCGCATTCAGCGCCGGGACCTCGGCGCAGCAGGGGCCGGTGCTGAAGCTCTCGGGGTATTACAAGAACCTGCTGATCGGCTCGCGCACGGTATCGCCCCCGGGACAGCGCTACAACCTCGATCTGAACCGTCTGCGGCTCGAGCTGAAGGGAATGCTCGCCGAGGGCGCTACGTTGGACCTGCAGTACGACAACGAGATCCTTCTCGGCAGCCACCTCGATACCGCGCAATTCCGCCTGCAGAAGGATCAGCCCTCGCCACAGTACTGGAACCTCGAAGGCAATTACTCGGAAGCGGGGTCCTATTACGCCCGGCATCGCCTGTACCGCGCGTCGGTGACGCTCGCCTCGGGGGACACCGATGTGCGGATCGGGCGGCAGCGCATTGCCTGGGGAACCGGACGTTTCTGGAGCCCGCTCGACGTTCTCAACCCCTTCAGTCCGACACAGCTCGAGCGCGAGGAACGCGTGGGAACGGATGCATTGCTTATGGAACGCAAGCTCGGTCCGCTGTCCCGTGCGAGCGCGGTGTATGCGCCCGCGCACGACCGCAGCGATTCGAGCGCGGCGGCCCAGTGGCACGGCAACCGCTCGGGCGTGGATTTCTCGCTGGTTGGCGGCAAGTTCCGCCGTGATCACATGGTCGGCATCGATCTCGCCAGCCAGATCGGAAGCGCCGGCGTCCGTGGCGAGTTGACTTCCACCCGGCCGGAGACGGGGGCGAGCTATCGGCGCGCGGTTGCCGGCCTGGATTACGCCTTTCCCAACACGCTGAACCTCACGGCCGAACTCTATTACAACGGCGCCGGCGCATCGGACAAACAGGCGTACGATTTCGCTTCGCTTTTCGCCGGCCGCATCCAGAACGTCGGGCGGCGCTACGTGGGATTGTTCGCAGGCTACGAAATTACGCCATTGCTGAAGTGGAACAACTATTTCGTCGGCAATCTGGCCGACCAAAGCAGCTATTTCTCGCCAAGCCTGACTTATTCGATGAAAACCAACCTCGACTGGACCGTCGGCGTCCAGCTCTTCCGCGGCAGCAATGGCAGCGAGTATGGGCGGTTCAACGACGTCTATTACACGCAACTGCAGTGGTTCTTCTGAGCGGGCCCGAAATGCTTGATGTGGATCAAGTCCAGCGCGAATCGCGATGCGCTAGTCTTGTCGAAATACGAATGTGCACACTGGACCGATGACCGGCGCAAACACCCGCAGGACGGCTTGCCTGAGCGCAATCGCGTTCGGCTTCGCGCTTGCGCTGCTTGCGCCGTGGCACGCCGCCGGCACCGGCGCATCGCCAGGCGGCGGGGCCGCTGTTGCGCCCCTGGGCGCCGCCGAACATCACGCCGAATGCCCGCTGGTCGCCGAGTGCGTACAGCCGGTGCTTGCGCAGGCGCCCAAGGCGCTGGAGCCCGGAAGCTGCGGCGACTGTCCGCGCGATGCCTGGAGCGATCTCGCGCTCGCGCCGCCGCCGCGAGTCGGGACTGCTCCCGCTGCGCCGCCGGCTTCTTCGCGCCCGCTTTACCTCCTCAGCTCGCGCCTGCGCCGCTAGGCGCTCCGATTCTCCGCTCGCCCCGGCCCGCGTTCGCGCCGGGCCGCCACAATACGTCCTTTCAACGCATTCTTACTGGAGATGAGTCATGAATTCG
>JACQOJ010000147.1 GCA_016202605.1 Betaproteobacteria bacterium | reverse complement strand
CCCGTCACCGATCACTGGTCACCCGTCACCCGCCACTCGTCACCGGTCACTCGTCACCGATCACTGGTCACCCGTCACCCGCCACTCGTCACCGGTCACTCGTCACCGATCACTGGTCACCCGTCACTCCTCACTCGTCACCGGTCACTGGTCACTCGTCACCGTTCTTTCTTCTCGAGCAGTTCCCTGCTCACGCTCACCTCGGCCTTCTGCTTGAGGCTGGCGACGTAAGCCAGCATTTCCTCCTGGCCCTGCATCTGGCGCAACGCATCGGCAAGCGCCTTCTGCCGCTCGGGCGGGATTTTCTCCGGCTCCACGACGCGCGTCACCCGGATGAGGGTGAAGCCCTGCGGACCGTCCACGCCGGAGTATGCCGGCAGCCTTGAGGTGTTGACGCGGAAGGCCTGCCTCAACACGCCCTCGCTCAGCCCTTTGGCTTCCGCCCGGCCCACGAGCTGCGACGCGCTCCACGTCACCTGCGCGTCCTTGCCCTGCCTGATCCTTTCGAGCTTCTCGCGACCGTCCTGCGCGGCAAGCTGCCCCGCCTGCTGCATCGTGAGCTTTTTCACGATCGCCGCGCTCACCTCTTCGAAGGGCCGGATGGATGACGGCTTGTGCTCGCTCACGCGGGCGGCGACCAGCACGCCGGGCGCGACCTCCACCGCTTCCGTGTTGCGCTTGTTCTTCAGCACCTCTTCCGAAAATATCGCCTGCAGCAGTTTCGGATGGTTGAGCCGCTCCTCCGGCGCGCGCTCGCGCGTGATCCACGCGCTCTGCTGCAGGGCCGTCTTCGCCAGCTCGGCGGCGGGCTTGAGCGTTTCGGATTGCTCGAACACGATGTTGTTGAAGTTCTCGGCCACCTCCGCGAATTTTCTTCCCGCGCGCTGGCGCTTCAGCTCGGTCTCGATCTGGCCGCGCACGTCCTCGAAGGTCCGCGTCTGCCCGCCCCGCGTTCCCGCCAGGCGGATGATATGGAACCCGTACTGCGTTTCCACGGGCGGGGAAATGTCTCCCGGCTTGAGCCCGAACACCGCGTCCTCGAACGGCTTGGGCATGCTGCCGCGGCCGAAATAGCCGAGGTCGCCGCCTTTCTCCGCCGAACCCGGATCCTGCGAATGCTGCTTCGCCAGTTCGGCGAACGCGGCGGGTTTCTGCGCGAGCTGCCTGTAGATTTCCCCGGCCTTCGCACGCGCTTTCTGTTTCGCCTCGGCAGTCGCGGCGGCGTCGACCGCGATCAGGATGTGGCTCGCCTGCCGCTCTTCCCTGCCCTCGAATTCCGCCCGCTGATCCGCGTAGTATTTCCTGACCTCCGCCGGATCGACGGTCACCTGGGACAGCAGCGCGTCCATCGTCAGCACGACGTACTCGACGCGCACCTGCTCCGGAATGCGGAATTCGTCCTGCTGGCTCGCGTAGTAATTCTTCGCCGCGTCAGGATCGAGCCTGACCTGCGGCAGGAACTTTTCCGCGGCGATCGTGGCCGCGCTCACTTCCCGCTGCTGTTCCGACAGGCGCGCCAGATGCGCCGCCACCGTGCGCGGCACGAAGCTCGATCCGCCAAAGGCGTCGTCCATGTGCTGCAGCATGAGATCGCCCCGCAACTTGGCCTCGAACATCGCCGGGGTCATGCCCTGCGACCTCAGGTACTGCTCGTAGAGCTGGAACGAGAACTTGCCCTCGCTCTGGAACGCGGGAAGCTCGCCGATCACGCTCTGCAGCTGCCGGTCGGTGATCGTCATGTCGCCGCGTTGCGCGCGGCCGAGAAGCAGCCGCTGCCGGACGAGGGCTTCCAGCACGTTGAACCGCAGTTCCGCACTGTCGAGCAACGCCGGGTCGGCGCGCCCGCCCGTGATGCGCTGGATCGTCTCCTGGCGCTCGCGCAGCGCCTGGTTGAATTCCTGCTGCGTGATGCGATAGCCGCCCACCGTCGCGACGGCCTCCGTGCCGCCGGGGCTCTGAAGGCGGTCGACGCCAAAGAACACGAACGGCGGAATCAGAAACAGGAACAGCAGGATCTGAACGGCGCGCTTGTGGCTGTAGATGTATTCAAACATTTTTCAAATCAAGAAAAAGGCGAACCTCGTTCGCCTTTTTCGCAACATGGCGGAGTGGACGGGACTCGAACCCGCGACCCCCGGCGTGACAGGCCGGTATTCTAACCAACTGAACTACCACTCCGAATAACAACTCGGAACGATGAACGATGATCAATGAACAACAACCAAAAACAGCGACCCATCATTCGGCGTTCATCGTTCCGCGTTCATAATTCATCGTTCCCACTGGCTGGTGGGTGCTGACGGGTTCGAACCGCCGACCTTCGCCTTGTAAGGGCGACGCTCTGCCAGCTGAGCTAAGCACCCGGAACGCAGCCCGCGCCACCCGCCGGCCGCACGCCCCGGACCCCTTCCGCCGGGTCTCAAGCGTTTTGGGGTAGACACGCAGCACGCGCCTACCCCAAAGATGAAATCGGACTGCAACCGGGTGCCCAGTTTAGCGTATCTTGCCGGCATTTTCCAGCGCCTGCGCCCGGGCCCGACGCGCGCCGCTAGTGCTTGATCGCGGCCGGCGCCGGCGTTTCCGTAACCGGCGGCAATTGCCGGACGACGTCCTGCTCTTCCGGCAACGCTTCGGGCTTGCGCTCCAGCGCCATTTCGAGCACCTGGTCGATCCACTTCATCGAGTGGATGTCGAGACGGTTCTTCACGTTATCCGGGATCTCCACCAGGTCCTTGACGTTTTCCTCCGGAATCAGCACGGTCTTGATGCCGCCGCGATGCGCGGCGAGGAGTTTCTCCTTGAGTCCGCCGATCGGCAGCACTTCGCCGCGCAACGTGATCTCGCCCGTCATCGCCACGTCCGCGCGCACGGGTATCCCGCTCAGGGCGGAAACCATCGCCGTGCAAATCCCGATGCCCGCGCTCGGGCCGTCCTTGGGTGTCGCGCCTTCGGGAAGATGGATGTGGATGTCGTTCTTCTGGTAGAAGTCCGCCTGTATCCCGAGGCGCCGGGAGCGGCTGCGCACCACGGACAGCGCGGCCTGCACCGACTCCTGCATCACTTCGCCGAGCTTGCCGGTGGTGGTCATCTTGCCCTTGCCAGGCATGATCGCGGCCTCGATCGTGAGCAACTCGCCGCCGACTTCGGTCCACGCCAGGCCGTTGACCTGCCCGACCTGGTTCTTCTTCTCGGCCATGCCGAACGTATAGCGCCGCACGCCGCAATACTTGTCGAGATTGCGGGCGCTGACGGTGGCCTTGCGGCTTTCGCCGCGGCTCACGAGTTCCTTGACCACCTTGCGGCAGATCTTCGACAGCTCGCGCTCGAGCGCCCTCACGCCCGCTTCACGCGTGTAGTAGCGGACGATGTCGCGCAACCCGCTCTCCGATACCGTCAGCTCCTCCGGCTTCAGGCCGTGGTTCTTCATGAGCTTGGGCAGGAGATGGCGCCGCGCGATGTTCACCTTCTCGTCCTCGGTATAGCCCGAGAGCCGGATGACCTCCATCCGGTCGAGCAGCGCGGGCGGGATGTTGAGCGTGTTGGCCGTCGCGACGAACATCACGTCCGAAAGATCGTACTCGACCTCGATGTAGTGATCGACGAACGTGTGGTTCTGCTCGGGGTCGAGCACTTCGAGCAGCGCGCTCGCGGGGTCGCCCCGGAAATCCATGCCCATCTTGTCCACTTCGTCGAGCAGGAACAGCGGGTTGCGCACGCCCACCTTGTTCATGTTCTGGAGGATCTTGCCCGGCATCGAGCCGATGTAAGTACGCCGGTGACCGCGGATCTCGGCCTCGTCCCTCACCCCGCCCAGCGACATCCGCACGAACTTGCGGTTGGTCGCCCTTGCGATCGACTGCCCGAGCGAGGTCTTGCCCACGCCGGGAGCCCCGACCAGGCACAGGATGGGCGCCTTCAGCTTGTCCACGCGCTGCTGCACCGCGAGGTATTCGACGATGCGCTCCTTCACCTTCTCCAGGCCGTAGTGG
>JACQOJ010000154.1 GCA_016202605.1 Betaproteobacteria bacterium | reverse complement strand
GGCTGCTTCTGACTCGCGCTTGCAGTAGATCGCTCGGGCGCCGGGCCACGGAGCGGGCCCGCGCAGGCCTTCAGGGAGCGATTCGTGGATGCCGATCACGAGCGCGCCGCCCGGCCGCAGCCGCGCAACCACCCGTTCCATGACTTGGCGCCGCCCCGCAGGCGCAAAATAGGTGAGCACGGCGTTGCGGCAAAGGATGAGATCGAACTCTCCGTTTGGAACTGCCTGCCGGATGTCCTGCTGCAGGAACTCCACCACGCGAAACGCGTCGCGAAGACAGAACCGCGTCCCGCGCCGCTCGAACGCCTCGGAGAACAGCTCCGGCGGCAGCGCTTTCAGGCTGCTCGTGGCGTAGCATCCCTCGCGCGCACGCTCGAGCACCCGCTCATCGATGTCCGTTGCTACCATGCGCAGCCCGAGCTGCGGGAACCGGTACTGAAGGCGCAGCTTCCAGAGAACGGCGAGCGTGTAGGGTTCTTCCCCGGAGGCGCAGCAGGCGCTCCAGCACGTGAGTTCATTGCGTCCGCGCGCCACCGCCGATTCGGCGAGCGCCGGCAACACCTCGAGCTCAAGACTCTCGAATACGCCGCGGTCGCGGTAAAAGCGCGAGATGGGGATGCGGCAGAAACCATCGAGCATGGGCCACTCTGCAGCATGGTTTTCGAGATGGGCACGGTAGGCGTCAAGGTCGGGAAGACCCAATTCACGCATTCTTCTGTTTAACCGTTTGCAGACGAGCCCGCGCACTTTTCGAAAACCCGGCCAGTGCAGGCCGAGCTGCGGCAACGCCGCCTGCAGAAACGCGACGCATTCGGTGTCCGTCACTCGCGCGGTCCTTGTCAGGCGGGGTGCCTGCGGCCCGGCGGAGAAGAAGCCGCTGTGGTCATCGCCGCAGGACGCACTTTTCGTACAGGTCCGGGAAGACGCGATCCGGATCGTAGCGCGCTTTCAGGGCGCGATACGCGTCGCCGCCGTAGATCTCGCGGAAGGTCTCGCGGGAGTAATAGCTGTCGGAATAGAGCGATTTGATGCCGCGCAATGCGGCCACCTTGGTTTCGATCATGCGGTTGAAATGACCGGGGTCGAATCGTTCCCTGCGCCTGATGATGTCCCAGAACCCGAAATTCACGTAGAGTCGGCCGGGATGCAGCGGGTAGAGGAGAAACTCGCCGGCATCGGCCGGCGCGATGATCGGGCAGATCCAGACCGGCGCGATGCCTATTTCGCGTTCGAAGAACGCGAGGAAGCGTCCGGCATTTTCGAGGGGAATATCGACATCCTGGATGACCGGTTCGCCATAGATGCCGCGAATCCGGTCCAGCGTCCGGGTCAGGCCCCGGCGGCTGTTCCATCGCATGATCCGTTGATACGTGCGCGACCCCAGGCGCTTGCGCCCGTAGAGCCGGCGCACCCAGGGCACTTGCGCGCCGACGTTCTTCGAGCACCAGAACCAGTCCGTATCCCACCGCCAGATGAAGTCATGCGCGGTAAGGAAATCGAGCTCCTTCTCCCGGATCGACCGGTAATAGATGTGCTCGAAGGTGTAGTCGCTGGTGTGCGGCGCCGCCTCAACGAAACGGCAAACGTTGAGGTAGAGCTCGCCGGGGCCGAATGCGACCCCGTCGATGAAGTCCGCGTCGCCTGCGCACGCTTCCGCCAACGCGTCGAACAAGGCGCCGGCCTGCGTGAACCGCCGATGCGTCAGCTCGACGAACGGTTTTACCGGGACTGCCCGTGCGCGCAGGCGCAAGGCATAGCCGAGCGTGCCGTAGGAATTCGGGAAGCCGTAAAAGAGATCGCGATACTCGTTGTCGGGGCGGCACAGGAGCGCGCGCCCGTCGCCGGTCAGGATCTCCAGTTCGAGGAGCGACTCGTGCACGAGGCCGTACTTGAAAGAGGAGGCCTCGATGCCCACGCCGGCGGCGGCCCCGCCGAGGGTGATGGTCTTCAGCTGCGGCACGACGGCCGGCATCACGCCATCTTCGAGCGCGCGCGCGACCAGCCGCTCGTAGGTCGCCATTCCTTCCGCTTCGATCCAGCCGTTCGCGGCATCGGCCGCGAGGACGTGGTCGAATTCCCGAACGTCGAGCAGACGCTTGTCCCGGCCGCCGCGGTCGCGGAACAGATTCGACGTGTCTTTCGCCAAGCCGACCTTCCCGGCGCCGGCGTTGCGGATGGCCATGACGAGACGGTCGCGGCGATCGGCGTAACCGTCCATGCCGACTAGCGCTCCGGGGGACTTTCCCCGCGGTAGAGGAAAGCCCTGGTCATCGGATAACTCCCGTCGGCGACGCTGCCTTTGCTGAACACGATCTGGAACAAATGGGTCCGCTCGGCCGGCGAACGGAACATTTCGGCGCACCCGATGAGGTAGGTGCGCCAGACCCGGCGAAACCGTTCGGTGAACCGGCGGGGATCGAGCGCATGGATCCGGTCCCAGTTGCGATCGAATCGTTCGGCCCAGACGTCGAGCGTCAGCGCATAGTGGCGCCGCAGGTTTTCGATGTCGACGACTTCGAGCCCGCAGTCTTCCAAGGCCACGATCACGTCGGCAAGGCTTGGAATCCAGCCCCCCGGGAACACGTGTTTCCGGATGAAGTATTCGGTGTCACGCCGTCCCACGTGCCCGATGAAGTGCAGTACGCCGAGACCGCCGGGCTTG
The DNA here is from genome assembly GCA_016202605.1 of Betaproteobacteria bacterium. GTDB lineage: Bacteria > Pseudomonadota > Gammaproteobacteria > Burkholderiales > SG8-41 > DSOT01. Next base: position 26,284 of record JACQOJ010000154.1, on the reverse strand, counting down.
AGAAAATCCGCGTGCGCTTTCACGACCTCCTTGAGTTGATCGCGTCCCGCGTGCTCCAGCACCCCGATCGAGACGACCTTGTCGAACGGGCCGAAAGCGTCCCGAAAATCAGCCTCCTCGATCTTGAGCCGGTCGCCGAGGCCCCGCCGGCGAATTTCCTCGTCCACCCAGACGACCTGTTCGGTCGTCGTGTTCACGCCGGTGACGGAAACATCGTAGCGTTGCGCCGCTTGGAACATGAATCCCCCGAAGCCGCAGCCGATGTCCACGACAGACTCGCCGGCATGGAGGCGCACTTTCCTGCACACATGCTCGATCTTGTTCACCTGCGCCTCTTCGAGGCTCTGCGTTCCCTCCTTCCAGTAGGCGCACGTATACATCATCAAGGGCTCGTCGAGCCACAGGCGGTAGAATTCCGTGCCCAGGCCATAATGCGCGCGCGCGTTCGCCTTGGCGCGCTCACGATCGGCGTTGGAATAACGAAATTCGTGCCAGCGGTTACGCTCGGCGACGAGTCGCCTGGGCGAAGTGAGACCGCTGCACAGGCCGGTCCGGAACGCCGCATGAAGATCGCCCTCGATGTCGATGTCTCCGTCGACGTAACCTTCCAGCATGCCGACGTGACCGAACGCCGCGATGCCCCATTCCACGGTCCGGTTACGGAATCGGATGGAGAATCGGGGCGGTTCCTCCCGATTGCGGTAACGCGTTCCATCGGAAAATATCACCTCGAACGGGACCGGCGCCGCGGCGCCGATGGATTCGAGCTCCCGGGCAATTACCGACTGCATCGTCCGTTCCTCCGCCGTCGCCGGCGTTTCGTTTTGCCGCGTTCGTCCGCGCTGGTGCGTGGCGCGCCGAACGCGCTGCGCCACCCGCCATGTATCGCCTCAGGGGAAATTTATCATTGAACGGTAAAGCAGGGAGTACTTTCGCGCCGCCGTCTGCCAGCCGAAATCGCGGCGCATGCCGTTTCTCTGCAGCGCGCGCCACAATCGCTTGTCGTTCCATGCGGCGAGCGCGCGCCCGATCGCCTCAAGGAGCGCATCGGCCGTCAGCTCGTTGAACACGAACCCGGTCGCGGTCTGCCTCCTGCGCGTGTCCGGCGTGCAGTCGACGACCGTGTCGGCCAGCCCGCCGGTGGCGCGCACCACCGGCGGCGTGCCGTAACGCATGCTGTACATCTGGTTGAGCCCGCATGGCTCGAAGCGCGAAGGCATGACGAAGATATCGGCGCCCGCTTCGATCAGGTGCGCGAGCGCCTCGTCGTAGCCGATCACCGCGGCGACGCGCCCGGGGAAACGCGCCGCGAGCGCGCGAAATGCCGCTTCCAGCTCCGGCTCGCCGGTGCCCAGCACCACCAGTTGCGCGGGATGGGTGGCGATTCGCGGCACGATGGCGGCGAGCAGGTCGAGACCCTTCTGGTGGGTGAGCCGGCTCACGATGCCGAGCAGCGGCACGTCTTTCCGCGGTCCCAGGTCAAAACGCACTTGAAGCGCACGCTTGTTGGCGGTCTTGCGCTCGATGCGCGCGAATTCGAAACATTGCGCGATCAGCGGATCCGTCGCGGGATTCCACACCGCGCTGTCGATGCCGTTGAGAATGCCGGTGAGGCGCGCGCTGCGGTGCCTGAGCAGACCGCCCAGGCCGCAGCCGAGTTCATCGGTCTGGATCTCGCGCGCGTACGTGGGGCTCACCGTCGAAATCCGCTCGGCAAAATGAATGCCGGCCTTCAGAAATGAAAGGTTTCCATAGTATTCCACGCCGTCGATCGCGAACGATTCCGCGGGCAATCCCAGCTCGGGCAGGGTTGTGGCGGGAAAGACGCCCTGGAACGCGATGTTGTGAATGGTCATCAGCGTGGCGCTGCGCGGGCCGGCCAGAAAATCAAGGTAGGCGGGCGCAAGACCGCATGGCCAGTCATGGCAGTGAACGACGTCGGGTTTCCACGCGAGCGGCGAATCCCGGCTGCCGAGCAGGGCCGCGACGCGTGACAGCAGGCCGAAGCGCAGGTGATTGTCCTGCCAGTCGTTCCCGCCGGCGTCCTGGTACGCGCCGCCCGGGCGATGGTAATAATCCGGGCAGTCGACGAAAAAAGCCGGGACCGCATCGACGCTTGCGGCGAGCAGACGCGCCGGGGCAAATGCGCCGCCGGGATGGAAGCCGTCCGTCGCGGCTTTAACGTCTTTGAAAGCGGCGGCGAGCGACGGGTACGCGGGCACGAGCACGCGCACGTCGACGCCGATGGCACGCAATGTCGCCGGCAGCGCCGCCGAGACGTCACCCAAGCCGCCGCTTTTCGCCCAGGGAGCGATTTCCGGCGTGACAAACAGCACGCGCGTGGCCCGTTGCTTGCTCATGTCGGGAACCCTCCGGCACGCCCGGCGCCGCGGCAGCGCACGATTGATTTTCCGGGCACGCGAACCGTTTCAACGCACCGTGTACAGCGGCTGGCCGAGCATGACCGGCGTGACCAGCGTCACGCCACGCTCCGTAACGTGGAAGCGCCCGCGATCCCGATCCGGATCCACGCCGATCCGGGCGCCGGCCGGAATCCTGCATCCACGATCGACCACGACGCGCTTCAGCACGACATCGCCGGCGATTTCGGTCTGGGGAAGGATGACCGAGTCTTCCACGACGCTGTGGCTGTCGACCCGCACGCTCGAGAACAGGACCGAGCGGCGCACTGTCGCGCCGCTCACGATGCAGCCGCCCGATACCAGCGAGTCCACCGCGATACCGCGGCGATCCCCGTCGTCGAAGACGAACTTCGCCGGCGGCAGTTGTTCCTGATGGGTCCACACCGGCCACGAGCGGTCGTAGAGGTCGAGCGCCGGAACGACCTTCGCGAGATCGACGTTGGCTTCCCAGTAGGCATCGACCGTCCCGACATCGCGCCAGTACGGCGTGCCGTCGGGTTCCATGCCGACGCAACTCTCGGCGAAGCGGTGGGCGTACACGCGGTAGCGCGGCACGACATACGGGATCACGTTCCTGCCGAAGTCATGCTGCGAGCGGGGGTCGTCGGCGTCCCGGATCAGTTGCTCGTACAGAAAATCGGCGTTGAATACGTAGATTCCCATGTTGATCAGCACGCAACCGGGCTTGCCGGGAATCTCCTCGGCAACGGCCGGCTTTTCGGCGAATCCCGTCACGCGCCAGTCAGGACCGACGCCCATCACCCCGAGGCCCGCGGCCTCTTCCACCGGCATCTCGACGCAGGCGACCGTCATGTCCGCCTGCTCCGTCAGGTGAGACGCGAGCAGTCGCCCGTAGTCCATCTAGTAGACGTGATCGCCGGAAAGAACGACCACGAAGCGCGGCGCGTGCCTGCGCAGCAGCCCGATGTTCTGGAACACGGCGTCCGCCGTGCCCTTGTACCATGATTCCTGCACCTGCTGCTGGGCGGGGAGCAGCTGGACGAATTCATTGAAGCGCCCATCGAGAAAACTCCAGCCGCGCTGGATGTGGCGAATCAGGCTGTGCGCCTTGTACTGCGTGGCCACCCCGATGCGGCGCAATCCGGAGTTGACGCAGTTCGACAACGTGAAGTCGATGATGCGGAACTTGCCGCCGAACGGCACTGCCGGTTTGGCGCGCTCGTCCGTCAGTTGCCTGAGCCGGGTGCCCCGGCCGCCGGCAAGGATCAGCGCGAACGAATCCTTCGTGAGCTGACTCACGAAGCGGTCTGTATCGGTCGGCGTATGCATCATCTGCCATCATAGCACCGCCTCCGGACGGAACAGCCCGGGAGGGCGGGCGCTTGCCTCAGGGTGACTTCGACAACGTACAAGGAACGCAGAAAGTGCCGTTTGATCCAGATCAAGAGGCCATGGCCGACCCCACGTATGATGAGAACCAGGGCAGATCGCGGGAGCCCGACAACGAGAGGATCGGCAATGGCCACGATAGGGGAAATCTGCAATCGGGAAGTCGTATTTGCCGCGCGCGGCACGCCGGTCACGGCGGCGGCCAAGCTGATGCGCCAACATCACGTGGGCACCGTGGTGGTGGTCGAGGAAGCGGGTGGCGACAAACGCCTGCCCGTGGGAATCGTCACCGATCGCGACATCGTGGTTGAGCTCGTGGCGACCCAGCTCGATGCGGACACGATCACGGTGGATGACATCATGGTTCCGGAGCTGGTCACGGCGCGTGAGACCGAGGGAGTCCTCGAGACCATGGAAATCATGCGTTACAAGGGTGTGCGCCGGTTGCCGATCGTCGGCGGCGATGGCCAGTTGATCGGCATCGTTTCGATCGACGACCTGCTCGAGATCCTGGCCGAGCAGGTGACGGAACTCGTCAGGATCGTCGAGCGCGAGCAGGCGCGGGAGGCCCGGGCCAGACGTTGATCTCCGGCCGAAAATGATCAATACCTGCATAGTGGTTGCCGACGGCGCGCGTGCCCGTCTGTTCACGGTCGCTGAAGACGCAAGTCCGCGGCGCAAGTATCGTCTGGAGGAGGCGGCGAATCTGGTCAATCCGGACGTGGAGGCGCGCGGCGGCGGCAGCGACGGCGCGAAAAGCGACCGGAACACGAACCGGCAGGCCGGGCCGATGCACCCGATCGGCGCACAGCGCGAGCGGCACCGCCTGGAACAGGAACGCCGGTTCGGGGCGCAGATCGTGGAGCAGGCCGTCGCGCTGGTCGGAAGCTGGAGTGAAGGGAGATTGGTGCTGATCGCAGACCCGCGGCTGCTCGGACTGATGCGCGAGCGGCTGCGCCGCGCGCTCAAGAGCGAAATCCGCCTGCAGGAACTGGCCAAGGATTACAGCGGACTTTCCGTGAGCGAACTCGAGCGCCTGTTTGTTGAGCAGGGCGTGCTGGCGTGACGCGCGGCGCGCCGGCCCGCACGCTCGACTCAGCGGCGGCCGATCAGCAAGCCGATGAGAAATCCCATTCCCGCCGAAACACCCACCGCGGTCCAGGGGTGCTCGTGAACCGAGCGGTTCACCGCCTGCGCGGCGACCCGTGTCTGCTCGACAACCGCGGCTTCCGCCTGCGCCACGCTCGCCCTGGCATTGGTCAAGGCCTGCTGCGCGCGGTTGCGCGCTTCAGCGATCTTGTCGCCTGTCTGCGCCGCGGTCACCCTGAGGAGATCTTCCGTATCGCTCATCAGAACCTTCGCATCCGCGACGAATTTTTCGGTGGATACAGCGTTCATCATGCTCTCCTTTGCGCTTTGACACCGGCGCGAGCCGGCACATCCACTTTATAGGATGAGCGGTTTCCTTTCTTGACGCAGATCAAGCCCCTACCATGATTCTTCGGCAGCCCGCGCATCCTCGATGAAGATTTCCTCGAGGGGCCGCCGCGGCGTGTGCTTGGCGGGCCCCCCGCGCCCGATGCGGAGCAAAAGCTGCGGGAAGGCCTTGCGTTCGGCGAGGGAGGCGAGTCTCGGCCGCAGGTGCGCCACCTCGATCGGCTGGTTGAGGAACGACGCGTGGAAGCCCCGCGCCGTCGCGACGAGCAGCACGCGCTGCAGCGCCTGCCCGGCGTTCAGCCAGGAGAGGGGGTCGTCGCGCGCCGTGTCGAGGCAGGCGAGAAGCGGCGATCCAGTGGCGAGCTCGCGGTCGCGCGCGGCGACGCCGTTTCCGAAATCGAAGGTGCGCACGAGATAGGCGGTGACCGGCGTCACGAAGTCGAGCTTCTCGTCAATGCCCTTGGAGTAGCCGGGAAGTCCGTCCTTGTCCCGGGCGGAATGAAGCCACTGCGCGAGCTCCCTGCGGAATTCCGCGTTTTCGAACTGGATGCGATCGCCTTCGGCCACCAGCCTGCCGACCGCCTGTTTGGCGCGCGCGGTCTTGAAGGTCGTGAGCCACGCCCCTTCGCCATGTGCCGCGGCGCGCATGGCGGCATCGAGAGTGACCGGCACCTCGGTCGCTTCAAACCGGCCGCGGTTCGTCACCCGCAACGGGATCGCCCGGAGGAGTTCGCCCCATTCCCCGGGGCGCAGTTGCGCGGCGTCCAGCCTGATCCTGGCGAGAAGGTCCGGCCGGCCGGGCTCCGGAAACGGACGGGCTTCCGCCGCCAAGCCGAAGTAATACATCGCCGTGCGCAGGTTGAACAACGCCGCGCCACAGCTGATCAGCAGCCCGCGGTTATCGGGGTCGACCACCGGCAGCGACCGGCCGCGGTCGGCAAAGAGTTCGAGGGTGTCGCCCGCGAGGCGAAACCGCCACGGCTGGGAATTGTGAGTGGAGGGCGCAAGGATCGCGTAGCGCACCAGGAACCTCAGCTGCTCCTCCGGCGCGCCGCCGCGCGGGAAATCCTTTTCCGATACTTGCCACGACGTGAGATATGTCTGATCCGTCATCGCCCGCCAATTGTCGCGTTATTGAAGGCAGCCGGGATCAAAACCGGCACTTACCGCAATATTAGAGAAAGTTTAACGGCCCGTCGCCACCGCGGGTTGATCGAAGTCAAGCTCAATTGACGGCGGGGCGGGACAACGGTTCAGTCGTGGGAATTCGAGGGCCATCACCGGTGCCCCGGCCGGGGGCGGGCGTTGGCATGTCCACCCGCTATAATCCGGGATATTGATGCGGATCGGCATGCTCGATATTTCCGTGAAAAGTCTTTCGCGCCGCGCGGTATTCGCCGCCGCCGGCCTGCTCGTGTTCGTCGTCATCGCGGGCACGTCGGTCGCGCTCTGGCTCTACCGGAACGCCGCGCTCGCCGGGGGCGAATGGCACCTGAAGAACATCGCGGTGGCGCTGGCCGAACAGACCCGGCAGGGCGTGCTGACGGTGGACATGGCGCTGCGCGCGACGGCCGAGGAGTATGGCGGGCAGGTCGCCGCGGGTGCGGTGTCGGAGCAGGTCCTGCACGAACGCATGCGCCAGCGCGTGGCGGACCTGCCGCAGCTGCGTTCGCTCCTCGTTATCGGGCCTGATGGCGGGCTCATCGCCCATTCGGAAGCGTTTCCGGCGCCGCAAGCGAGTTACGGCGATCGCGACTACTTCGCAGCCCAGCGCGGCGCGCGCGACCCGCTGCTTTTCTTCGGCATGCCGGTGAAGGGGCGCGTGATCCAGGAGTGGACGCACCCGGTCAGCCGGCGCGTCAGCGGCGTGAACGGTGAGTTTCTTGGCGCGGTTGCGGCTGCGATCGACGTCCCGTACTTTCACGATATTTACCGCGCGCTGGAGCTGGGTCCGGCGGGGCGGGTGTTCCTGTTCCGGCGGGACGGTGTTCTGCTCACTTCGTTTCCTCCGGCGGGCGCGGCGCTCGGCCGCTCTTTTTCGGCTCACGGGCTGTTCAGTGTGGCGACGCATGCTGCCGCGAGCGGCGTGCTGCGCACGACGGGTCTGGTCGATGAGCATGCGCGTCTCATCGCGTATCACACCCCTGCCGGCTATCCGCTGATGGTGGCCGTTTCATCGACCACGGACTATGTCCTGCGGGACTGGCGCCGGCAGTCGTTATACGCGGCGGCGAGCGCGCTCGTCGCGGTCACGATCATCCTGTCGGGGGCCTTCCTGCTTGCCCGGCAGCTGCGCGTTTCGCAGGAACTCGCCGGCAAGGTGGCGGAGTCCGAGCGCCGCTGGCTCGCGGCGGTGGAAGCCGCGGGTCACGGAGTGTGGGATTGGGATGTGCCGGCGGGGAGAACGTTCCGCTCGGCCCACTACCACCAGATGCTGGGTTATCGCGCCGAGGAAATCCCGGCGACCCGCGAGGGTTGGCTGCAGTTGCTTCATCCCGAAGATCGCAAGGTGGCGCACCAGGCCAATCAGGCATGCCTCGAGGGGAGGGTGGACGCGTTTTCGAGCGAGCTGCGGCTGCGCTGCAAGGACGGGAGCTGGAAATGGGTCTTGAATCGCGGCATGGCGGTCAGCCGCGACGCGCGCGGCAGGGCGCTGCGCGTGCTCGGAACCATCACCGACGTGACCGAGCACCAGCAGGCGCAGCAGCAGTTGCGCGACAGCGAGGCGCGCCTCAACGCCATCATCGGATCGGCGATGGACGCCATCATCACCGTCGACGAACATCAGAACATCGTGCTGTTCAATGCCGCCGCCGAAAAGATCTTCCGGTGCCCGGTGCATGAAGCGACCGGCGCATCTCTCGATCGCTTCATCCCCGAGCGATTTCGCACGGCACACCGCGCGCACATCGACCGCTTCGGCGAAACCGGCGTCACCATGCGCCGCATGGGGGAGCACATCGTGCTCGCGGGGTTGCGTGCGGAGGGCGAGGAGTTCCCGATCGATGCGTCGATCTCGCAGGTCGAAGTCGGGCATCAAAGGTTTTATACCGTGATCCTGCGCGATATTACCGAGCGCCAGAAAGCGGCGGCGGCCCTGGAACAGTCGCACCGCGAGTTGCGCGAACTCTACGGCGTCATGCACGAGGTGCGGGAAGCCGAGCGCATTCGCATCGCGCGCGAGCTGCACGACGAGCTGGCGCAGTGGCTGACCGCGCTCAAGATGGACATCTCGTGGGTCGCCGGGCGGCTGCCCGGGGATTTGCGGCCGCTCGTGGACAAGACCAACAGGATGAAGGCGGTCGTGGATACCACGGTGGCGGCGGTGCGCCGCATCGCCGCCGATCTGCGTCCGGCGATGATCGACGACCTGGGCCTGGTGCCGGCGATCGAAAGCCTGCTGCATGAGTTCTCCCAGCGCTCGGGACTCCTGGTGAGCCTGGAAACGAAGGTGGACGACGCGGATTTCCGCGATCCGCTCGCTACCGCGCTCTATCGCATGGTGCAGGAGGCCCTTACCAATATCGCGCGCCACGCCGGCGCGACCCGCGCGGAAGTCAGTCTCGCGCGCGAGAACGGGGATCTCGTGGTGCGCGTGCGCGATGACGGGAAGGGCATCGAGCGCGGACTGCCGCGGAAGGAAAAATCTTTCGGTCTGCTGGGTATCCAGGAACGCGCGCAGACGCTGGGCGGAGCGGCCCGGTTTTATACTCCGGACGAAGGGGGTACGGTGGTCGAGATCACCATTCCGCTGCGCGCCGCCGACCGCGCGGAGGCGGCGGCATGATCCGGGTGGTCCTGGCCGACGATCACACCATCGTGCGCGCCGGATTGAAGGAGCTGCTCGCGGATCTGGGCGACATCGAGGTGGTCGGCGAAGCGACCAACGGCCACGAAGTGATGTCCCGGGTGCGCGAATCCGAATTCGACGTGCTGGTGCTCGACATGTCGATGCCCGGCCGCAGCGGCATCGAGCTGATCAAGCAGGTGAAAGGCGAAAAACCCCGGCTGCGCATTCTGGTGCTCAGCATGCACAGCGAAGAACAGTATGCCGTGCGCGCTCTGAAGGCCGGCGCGTCGGGCTATCTCACCAAGGAGAGCGCCGCGGACCAGCTGGTCGCGGCGATCCGCAGGATCGGGGCGGGCGGCGCCTACGTCAGCGCCGAGACGGCGGAGCGCCTGGCGCTCGACTTGAACGCGGCAACGGAGGGGGCCCCGCACACGCTGCTCTCCGATCGCGAGTACCAGGTGTTCGAGATGATCGCGGCCGGCCGGTCCGTGTCGGACATCGCCCGGCAGCTCGCGCTGAGCGTCAAGACCGTCAGCACCCACAAGACGCGGATCATGCAGAAGATGGGGGCGGCCAATCAGGTCGAACTCATCCGCTATGCCATCCGGCACAAACTGATCGACGAGCCGGACGGCTCGACGCGTTAGGCACGGCGGTTCGTCCCCGCGGTGTAGGAATCGTCCTACATCGCTTCTCCCATTCCTACCCCGATTTTAAGCGCTCTCCGATATTGTTCGCGCGCCGGCGCACGCATACTGGCGTCACTGTGATGAACATGACGCTCATGATGAAAGTCTTCCTGGTCGAGGATTCCGCCGCAGTCAGGGAAAGGCTGGTGGAGATGATCGGCGAACTCGACGACGTGAGCGTCGTCGGCGAGGCGGACAACTACGACGACGCGGTGGCGGGCATCATGAAGAGCCGTCCGGATGTGGCCATTTTCGACATCAAGCTTGCGCAGGGAAACGGCATCGACGCCATGGTGGAGGTGAAGCGCCACATGCCGGAGCTGCGCGGGATCGTGATGAGCAACTACGCGACCCCGCAGCATGTAAAGGCGAGCGCCGACGCGGGCGCCGAGTACTTCCTCGACAAATCCGCCGACTTCGACAAGATCACCGAGATACTGCAGAGCATGAAAAGCGGTCTGGGCGAGGGGCGTCACTGAAGCCGGGCGCTCCGGATGTCGTGCACCGGAAAACGAGTTTCTGTAAAGGAGATCGCCATGTTGAACGCCGCAATCCGTGAATCCACCGCAAGGGCGCAGGTCCGGCTCTCCGTCGTGCATTCGTCCGCGCGACCCGCGGGCGCCGTGCGGCCCGCCAATTCCTGCTCGAATTGCTGTTTGCGGGACGTCTGTCTTCCCCGCGGCCTGCCGGACGCCAGTCTTCGGGATGTCGATGAGCTCACCACCGCCAAGCGCCGCGTTGCCCGCGGCACGGCGCTCTACCGCAGCGGCGACCGCTTCGAGATGCTCTTTGCCGTTCGCAGCGGCGCATTCAAGAGCGTGGGTGTTTCGCGCAGCGGGGAAGAGAAGGTGACCGGGTTTTATCTGCCCGGGGAGATTCTGGGGCTGGACGCCATAAACAACGACCGGCAGAACTACAATGCCATCGCGCTCGAAGACAGCGAAGTGTGCGCGATTCCCTTCGGCAAGTTGCAGGAACTTGCGCTGCGTATTCCCGAACTCCAGCAGCAGCTGTTCCGGATGCTGAGCCGCGACATCGCGCGCGATCAGGGATTGATGCTGTTGCTCGGAAGCATGACCGCCGAGCAGCGCATCGCGGCCTTCCTGCTGTCGCTCTCGCGGCGCTACAAACGGCTGGGGTACGCGGCCGAGCGGTTCAACCTGCGCATGACGCGCGAGGACATCGGCAATTATCTCGGCCTCACGCTGGAGACGGTGAGCCGCCTGCTGTCCAGATTCCATCGCGACGGCCTCGTCTCGACCCAGCAGCGGGAAATCGAATTGCAGGATGTCGAGGGCCTGATGGAAATCGTCGGCCACTGGTAGGCTTCGCCACACCCCGTCCCCCCGCGGGGTGTGCGGAACGCCGGCCGTTTTGCGGCCGGCGTTTTTTCGGGATCAGCGGTGGACGAGCACCGGGATCTTGCTGTGCGAGAGCACCTTGCTCGTTTCGCTGCCCAGCAACAGACGCGACAGTCCGCGCCGTCCGTGGGAGGCCATGAAAATGAGGTCGCAGCGCTGGCGCTGCGCGGCCTTGATGATCTCGACATAGGGAAAGTCGCTCATCGCGTGCAGGCAGGCACAGGGCACGCCGGCCTTGTCGGCAAGCTTCTTGATGAAGTCAAGATGCCTGGCGGATGTTTTTCTGACGGTGGCGGCGTACTCCCGCGGCGTCACGAAGTCGGCTGGAACGAAATCGGCATAGACTTTGGGCTGGTAGGCCGGGGCGACATACAGGGCCACCACTTTCGCCCCTTGCCCCCTGGCGAACTCAATCGCTTCCTGGGCGGCCTTGCGCGAGAGCGGCGAGCCGTCGGTCGGAATCAGGATGTTCTTGTACACGGTCTTCTCCTTTCGGGTTTGCGAGTCGCGGTTTGGTAATCGAAGCTGCAAATCAAGCTGCGAAATCTCCGATCGGCTCATCCCGGCGCGGAAAAGCATGCCCCGGAGTGCTGAAATTCCGGGCCGGGATTCGGCGGATCACTGAATTCACCGGACTCCGGCTCCCCGCTTGACGCGTTGCCGGGACAAGCCGCGCCCGGGTGACGAATCTGCCGTTGTTCAGAGGTTCCCTGCCGCATTATTGCACGGACCCCGTACCTGGACCACGATCGGCGGGCGGACCACGCCGCACTCCGGGTCCGTAACCCGGCCCGCGTGGTCCCGCGCCCGGACCTGTCTCTTCCGGCGGACATCGGTTTGCTCTTCTGCGCCGTCGCGCCCGCCGCCTGCTCGGCAGCCGCGCCGTAGCCGGCGAGCGTCGCCATCGCGAGAGCGATCGCGCCGGCGAGCACAGGATGCCTGAATGCGTTCACGGCAACTCCTTTCCATCGGATGACATGCACGGCAAGCCCGTGCATCGCACGACCAATGTAACGGAGCCGGGGCTTGCGCATGTTGATTCAAATCAAGCCGGGGTCCGGCCTTCGCCGGCGCCGCGGCCGCGGGTGTGGCGCGCCGCCGCGCGCCCGGGGGTAGTTTGATGTAGATCAAACCGCGCCGGCCGCCGCGCCCATACCATTCGGGCAGTGGCAATTCCCGGGGGGGACGATGGAAACCCAGAATACATACAACTACAAAGTGGTGCGGCAGTTCGCGATCGTGACCGTCGCCTGGGGGGTCGTGGGCATGCTGGTCGGCGTGATCATCGCCGCGCAGCTCCTGTGGCCCGAACTGCTGCCGAGCGTTCCGTGGCTGTCTTACGGGCGGCTGCGGCCGCTGCACACCAATGCGGTGATCTTCGCCTTCGGCGGCTCGGCGCTCTTCGCCACGTCCTATTACGTCGTGCAGCGCACCTGCCACGCGCGGCTGTTCAGCGACGGGCTGGCGGCATTCACTTTCTGGGGCTGGCAGGCGGTGATCGTGGCGGCCGCCGTGACGCTGCCGCTCGGGATCAGCACCTCCAAGGAATACGCGGAGCTGGAATGGCCGATCGACGTGCTGATTACCCTGGTCTGGGTGGCCTACGCCATCGTGTTCTTCGGCACCATAGCGAAGCGCAGGATCCCGCATATTTACGTGGCGAACTGGTTTTTCGGCGCGTTCATCCTGACGGTGGCGCTGCTGCATGTGGTCAACAGCGCCGAGATCCCGGTGACGCTCTGGAAATCCTACTCCGCCTATGCCGGCGTGCAGGACGCGATGATCGAGTGGTGGTACGGCCACAACGCGGTGGGCTTTTTCCTGACCGCGGGCTTCCTCGGGATGATGTATTACTTCATTCCCAAGCAGGCGGGGCGGCCGGTGTATTCCTACCGGCTCTCCGTCGTGCATTTCTGGGCGCTCATCTTCACCTACATGTGGGCCGGGCCGCACCACCTGCATTACACCGCGCTGCCCGACTGGGCGCAGTCGCTGGGGATGCGGGTCTCGCTGATCCACCACCCGCCGTCGTGGGGCGGCATGATCAACGGCATCATGACGCTTTCCGGCGCCTGGTACAAGCTGCGCGACGATCCCATCCTCAAGTTCCTGGTGGTCTCGCTCTCGTTCTACGGCATGTCGACCTTCGAGGGGCCGATGATGTCGATCAAGACGGTGAACGCGCTTTCCCACTACACCGACTGGACGATCGGCCACGTGCACTCCGGGGCCCTGGGCTGGGTCGGATTCATCTCGATCGGCTGCCTCTATTACCTCATTCCACGCCTTTTCGGACGCACCGAGATGCACAGCGTGCGGCTCGTCACCCTGCATTTCTGGATCGCCACGATCGGCATCGTGCTCTACATCGCGGCCATGTGGATCGCCGGCGTCATGCAGGGTCTGATGTGGCGCGCGGTCAATCCCGACGGCACTTTGACCTACAGCTTCGCCGAGTCCGTCAAGGCCACTTATCCCTATTACGCGATCCGGCTGCTCGGCGGAATTCTCTATTTCTCCGGCATGCTGCTCATGGCCTACAACACCTGGAAGACCGTTGTCGGGCGGCGGCCGGTGGAAGCGCCGATACCCGCCGTGGCGGCGGCGCACGCCTGACCGCGGTGAATCCTGAATCCTGAACCTTGAATAGGGTGAAGCGTGAGCACAACTTCCAAGCATGATGTGATCGAACGCAATATCGGCCTGCTGATTGCGCTCGTCATCGCGGTGGTGAGCGTGGGCGGACTGGTCGAGATCGTGCCCCTGTTCTTCCAGAGATCGACAACGCAGCCGGTGACGGGATTGCGGCCCTACACGCCGCTGCAGCTTTCGGGCCGCGACATCTACATCCGCGAAGGATGCAACAATTGTCATTCGCAGATGATCCGGCCGTTCCGCGCCGAGACCGAGCGCTATGGCCACTATTCCGTCGCGGGCGAATTCGTGTACGACTATCCGTTCCTGTGGGGCTCGAAGCGCACGGGTCCCGATCTCGCGCGCGTCGGCCTGCGTTACTCCGACGAGTGGCATCGCGTGCATCTCATGAACCCGCGGGATCTCGTTCCCGAATCGAACATGCCGGCTTATCCATGGCTCGACCGCACGCCCCTCGATGCCGCGGCGTTGCCGTCGAAGCTCAAGGCGCTGCGGACGCTCGGCGTGCCGTATTCGGACGAGGACATCGCGAAGGCGCGGGAAAGCGTGAACGACAGGACGGAAATGGAAGCGCTGATCGCGTACCTCCAGGGGCTGGGCACGGTTCTGCGCAACGTGAGGTGACGACATGGACATCGACGATCTCAGAAGCCTCGCCACGGTGCTCGCTTTCGCCACCTTCGTGGGCATCACGGCATGGGCGTGGAGCGGCAAACGACGCGACCGTTTCGACGCCGCGGCGCGCCTGCCTCTGGAAGAGGAGGAGGATGACGGCGAGGGCGCTGCCGGAAGGAAAGCGAGATGAGCGATTTCACGCACGAAGCCTGGGGCATCTACATCGCGGTGATCACCTTGATCAGCATCGCCGCCTGCGCGGTGCTGCTGCAATCGCTGACCACCCGCCGCGTGCGGAAGGGGGGGGAGGTGGGAACCACGGGGCACCTCTGGGACGAGGATCTCGCTGAATGGAACAATCCCCTGCCGCGGTGGTGGATCTGGCTTTTTTACATCACCATCGTGTTCAGCCTCGTCTATCTCGTGCTCTATCCGGGGCTTGGCGGCTACTCCGGTTACTTTGGCTGGAGTTCGGAGGGCCAGTACCGGAACGAGCAGAAGCGCGCCGCGGAGACGTTCGGACCGTTGATCGACCGCTTTCTCAAGCAGGACATCGAAAAGGTCGCGGCGGACCCCGAGGCGCGCCAGATGGGACAGCGGCTGTTTCTCAATTACTGCGCGCAGTGCCACGGCTCGGATGCCGGCGGTTCCCGCGGCTTTCCCAGCCTGCGTGACCGCGATTGGCTTTACGGGGGTGAGCCCGCAGCGATCCGCGCGAGCATTGCGGAGGGCCGCAACGGCATCATGCCGGCGCTGGGCGCGGCGGTCGGCGGAGACGAGAGCGTGAAGGACGTCGCGCACCACGTCCTCAAGCTCGCCGGCCGGACGCACGACGGGCTGCGCGCCTTCCGCGGCGGCGCGAAGTTCGAAACGGTGTGCGCCGCCTGCCACGGCCCGGAGGGAAAAGGCAATCCGCAGCTCGGCGCCCCCAACCTGACCGATGACATCTGGCTGCATGGCGGATCGGAAGCCGCGATCATGGAGACCATCAACAAAGGCCGCAAAGGCGTCATGCCGCCGCACAAGAATTTCCTCGACGCCGGCAAGATTCACCTGCTCGCCGCGTACGTCTACGGCCTGTCTCGCGAAGCGCAAAAACCGTAACGCAATCAACGCAGCGGACGCAAAGGAAAACAAGGGATGTAAAAGGAGCGTAATTTGCTCTGGTTTGCCCTGGCGTCCCTGGCGTGACCTTCGCGGCCTTCGCGTTCCCGCATCTTTAATCGATGATTCGACCGGCAAGGAAATTGGCGTCGATCGGCAATGAAGTCGAAACCGCGCTCTACGAAGTGCGGAAGAAGATCCATCCGCGCGCGGTGCACGGCTGGTTTGCCGGCTGGCGCTGGGCGCTGATCTGGCTGACCCAGATCGTCTTCTACGGCGGACCCTGGCTCGTCTGGAACGACCGCCAGGCGGTGCTCTTCGACCTTGGCGCCCGCAAGTTCTACATCTTCGGCTGGGTGTTCTGGCCGCAGGACTTCATCTTCCTGACCGGGCTGCTGGTGATCTCCGCGTACGCCCTGTTTCTCTTCACCGCGGTCGCCGGGCGTCTGTGGTGCGGTTACGCCTGCCCGCAGACGGTCTACACCGAGATCTTCATGTGGATCGAGCGCAGGGTGGAGGGTGATCGCACGCAGCGCATGCGGCTCGACAGGGAGCCGCTTACGCCGCGCAAATTCTTCCTCAAGGCGGTGAAGCATGGAATCTGGATCGCGCTGGCGACGTGGACCGGGTTCACTTTTGTCGGCTATTTCACTCCGATCAAGCTGCTCGCGATGGAAGTCGGCACGTGGGCGCTGGGGCCGTGGGAGACGTTCTGGATCCTCTTCTACGGCTTTGCCACTTACGGCAATGCCGGCTGGATGCGCGAGCAGGTGTGCAAGTACATGTGCCCGTACGCCCGTTTCCAGGGCGTCATGTTCGATCCCGACACGCTGGTCATCACCTACGACGAAAAGCGGGGCGAGCCGCGCGGATCGCGCAGCAGGTCAGCGGACTACAAGGCGGCGGGTCTGGGGGACTGCGTGGATTGCGGCATCTGCGTCCAGGTGTGTCCGACGGGTATCGACATCCGCGACGGGTTGCAGTATGAGTGTACCGGCTGCGCAGCGTGCGTGGACGGTTGCAACCAGGTCATGGACAAGATGGGCTATGCGCGCGGGCTGATACGATACACGACCGAAAACGCGGTCACGGGGCGGTATCCGGACACCGGGATCCTGCGGCGCGTGTTCCGTCCGCGCGTGCTCGTGTACGGCGCGCTGCTCGCCGCCATCACGAGTGCGTTCGGCGCCGCTCTTTATCTCAGGATGCCCCTGAAAGTGGACGTGATCCGCGACCGCGCCGCGTTCGCCCGCGAAACCCGGGACGGAATGATCGAAAATGTATACCGCCTCCAGATCATGAATACGGACGAACGCCCCCGCCGCTACGTCATTTCCGCAACCGGACTGGATGGCCTCAGGCTGGTGGCGCGGCAGCCGGTCGATGTTGCGGGCGCCACGACGCAGGCAGTGGCGGTCGCGTTGCAGATCGATCCCGTGGCCGCGAAGCCGGGGTCGCATCCCGTCGTCTTCCGGGTCGAGGACATGGACGAACCGCGCATCCGGGTGAACGAGAAATCGCGGTTTTTTGTCAAACGGCAATGATGAGAAACGTCCCGGCCACACCGTGGTACCGTGAACCGTGGCCGTGGCTGCTGATGGCCGGACCGTTCCTGGTGGTGATCGCCGGGCTGATAACGCTCTGGATCGCGGTCGCCAGCGACGACGGCCTGGTGGCCGACGATTACTACAAGCGCGGTCTCGCCATCAACCAGGTCCTGGCCCGCGACGCGGTGGCGAGCGCGCGTCATTACCGCGCCCGTGTCATGTTCAGTCCCGCGCTCGATCGGGTGCGCGTAACGCTCGCCGGTGATGACCTGCCGGCGGCGGTCGTGCTGCGCCTTTCGCATCCGACGCGGGCGGGCCTGGACCGGATTCTGCGGCTTGCCGCATCCGGTCCGGGAGTGTACGAGAGCGCACTTTCGCCGCCTGACAGGGGGAGCTGGCGGGTGACGCTGGAAGATCCTGACCGTACTTGGCGGCTCACGGGCGCCTGGCGGCTGCCCGGCGAGCCTGTGATAAAACTCGGAATGTGACGACGGGGCGACCATGAAGCGCGCGATCTGGATTCTCTGGCCATCGTTCATCGTCGGGGGCGCGGCGGAAGCGGTTTTCTTCACGCTGTTCGACCCGATGGACCTGCATGTATTCGGGGCGCCGATCGCGCTGAGCCGCACCGGCGTCTACACCATCGGATTTTTCCTGTTCTGGCTGGTCGCCGCCGTCTCCAGCGGCTTCACCTGTTTCCTGCAGAAAAGTCCCGCGGAGATCAACCGGCTGTGTCCGCTCGAACCCACGGCGCGTCCGCCCGGGTGCCCGAAGCGCGAGGAGACCGGCGCGGGCGGCGGTTGAGCGGAGCCGCCGGGGCATTGACGCAGATCAGTACCCTGCTCGCGGCGGCGCCTAAAATTATTTTTGCGGTGGCGGCGCGGCGGACGGATTCCGTTGTGGCCGGCACACCTTTTCAAGGAGACCATCATGAGTGCGTTAACGCGTTTCGATCCTTTCTCGGCGGATCTCGACGACATGTTCAAGGGGCTGTTCGTGCGCCCGGTGCGCTTCGATATCGAGGGCTTGCCGCACCTGCAGATCAAGCTCGAGGTCAAGAGAAATGATGACGCCTACACGGTGTCCGCCGAGCTCCCGGGCGTGAAGAAGGAGGACATCCACGTCGAGGTCGACGGCAATCAGGTGACGATCAGCGCCGAGGTGAAAAAGGAATCCGAAGAGAAGAAGGGGGAACTGGTGCTGAGAAGCGAACGTTACTACGGCAAGCTCGAGCGCGGCTTCACGCTTGACAGCGATATCGATGAGAGCAAGGTCGAGGCGAAGTACGCGGACGGCGTGCTGAAGCTCGTGTTGCCCAAGAAGGCGCGTGCGACGAGCAAGCGCATCTCCGTGAAATGAGACCGCGGTGGGCACGATCCGCAGGCGCGGCAAGGGCAAGACGCGCGGCGCGCGGAGCGAGCCGGGCATCGTTCGCGATCCGGGCTGCGTTGTCGAGGTGAGCGCCGGACAGCAGCGGTGCCTGATCGAAGATCTCGCCTATTTTCGCGCGGCACGATTCCGGGTCGTCGGGCCCGGCCGGTGCCGGGAGCGGGACCGGCGCGAGGCGAAAGCCGAAATCAGGGCGGTGCTCAAGCGCCGGAAGAAGCGCTGATGCGCGGCACGCTGAAAGGGGCCGTCATCGTCGGGCTGCTCGCGGGTTCCGCAGCCGCGGGCGGCGCGGAGCTGCCGAATCTCGAGCGCGGGCGGGCGCTTTACGAAAACCACTGCGTCGTGTGCCATACCTCCAGGGTCCACGGGCGCATCCCGGCACTGGCGATCAATACGGAGGAATTGCGCCGGATCGTAGCCAATTGGGCGGCCGCGGAAAATCTGCGCTGGAACGAGCAGGACGTGACGGACGTCGTGCATTTCCTGCGCCAGACCCGCTACCGCTTCTGATGCTTCAGCCGCCGCAGGCCTGGTGGCCGATGAGGGCGCGCAGAGCCGGTATGTCGGTGAGTTTGATGCGTTTGTTGCGCACCGCGATCAGCCCGTCTTCCTGAAAGCGCGAAAGCGCGCGGCTGATGGTTTCCAGTTTCAACCCCAGGTAGCTGCCGATTTCCTCGCGCGTCATGCGCAGGTTGAACTCGGTGGCGGAATACCCGCGCGCCGCGAAGCGCTGCGACAGGTTCAGCAGGAAGGCCGCCAGCCGCTCTTCGGCCTTCATGCTGCCCAGCAGCAGCATCACGCCGTAATCGCGCACGATCTCGCGGCTCATGATCCGATGAAAATGCTGCTGGAGCGACGGTATTTCGCGTGAGAGCGCCTCGAGCTCGGAAAGCGGGATTTCGCACACCTCGCTGTCCTCGAGCGCCACGGCGTCGCAGATGTGGCGGTTCGAGCTGATCGCATCCAGCCCCATCAGGTCGCCCATCATGTGAAAACCCGCGACCTGTTCGCGGCCGTCCTCGTGCAGCACGCAACTCTTCATGAATCCGGTGCGAATCGCGTAGAGCGAGCGCAGCTCGATGCCGGCCCGGAAGAGATAGTCGCCGCGCTTGACCGGCTGGCGCCGGTTGACGAGCTGGTCGATCTGCGCGAGCTCCCGTTGGTCGAGACCGGCCGGCAGGCACAGCTCCCTGAGACTGCAAACCGAGCATACCTTCCTGAGCTTGTAGATGTCGATCTGGGTCAGGGTGGACGGGGGAGACATCGAGTCGGAATCGGGCGGCGGCGAGTTTCGCGCATCTTACACTGGTTTTGACATGGATCAAACCATGCGCGTTGCGCGGTGGGATACTAGGCTCACGTCAACAGGAGGATTATGAGCGCCGCAATCGATCATCTGCCGTTTGAGCTCGACCTGGACCTTGTCCGCAGGCTCGATTGCAGCGGGCCCAGATACACCTCCTATCCGACCGCCGACCGTTTCATCGAGGCTTTCGGCCCCGAGACCTATCGGTCATGGGCCGAAAAGCGCAATATCGGCGGAATCCATCGCGCGCTCTCCATTTACGTCCACCTGCCGTTCTGCAACACGATCTGCTTTTACTGCGCCTGCAACAAGATCGTCACCCGCGACAAGACCAAGGGCGAGAGGTATCTCGACTATCTCGCCCGGGAAATCGCGTTGCACGCGCCTCTGTTTCGCGATGACCCCGCCGTGAACCAGATGCACTGGGGAGGCGGCACCCCCACGTTTTTCACCAGCGCCCAGCTCGCGCAGCTGTTCGCGCTGCTGCGCGAGCAGTTCGTGTTCGCCGAGGACGGAGAATATTCGATCGAGATCGATCCCCGTACGGTCGACGCGGAAGCCATCATGGCGCTGCGCAAAATGGGATTCAACCGCGTCAGCCTCGGGGTTCAGGATTTCGATCCGGCGGTGCAACGCGCGGTCAACCGGATACAGAACGAAGCCCAGACACTCGCGGTGATGGAAGCGGCGCGCGGGGCGGGATTCCTTTCGATCAACGTGGATCTCATCTACGGACTGCCGAAGCAGAACCTGCTCAGCTTCGACCGCACGCTCGCGCGGGTGATCGAGGCGCAACCCGACCGCATCGCGATATACAACTATGCTCATCTGCCCGCCCGGTTCAAGCCCCAGCGCCGCATCAACGAGGCGGAAATCCCGTCGCCGGATACCAAGCTCAAGCTCCTCGCTCTGGCGGCGCAGCGGCTGACGGAGGCGGGTTACGTCTACATCGGCATGGATCACTTCGCGAAACCCGGCGATGCGCTGGCGATCGCGCAGCGCCAGGGCAGACTGCACCGGAACTTCCAGGGATACTCGACGCAACCCGACTGCGATCTCATCGGACTCGGTGTTTCGGCCATCGGCAGCATCGGCCCGACTTACAGCCAGAACTTCCGCGACCTGGAGAGCTATTACAACGCGCTCGAGCGCGGCGTGCTGCCGATCATGCGCGGAATGGAGCTGACCGCGGACGACCTGGTGCGGCGTGCGGTGATCCATACGCTGATGTGTCACTTCACCGTGTCCAAGGACGCCATCGAGATCGCGCACCTCATCGATTTCGACCGTTACTTTGCGAACGAGCTGGGCGAGCTGCGCGATCTGGAGCGGTCAGGTCTGGTCGAGCTCGAAGAACGCTGGATCAACGTAACACCCAGGGGCCGCATGCTGATCCGCAACGTCTGCATGGTGTTCGACAAATACCTGCGGCACGACCAGGAAGTGCGGCGCTACTCCCGCGTCATATGACACGCAGAAGCGTCAGGGCGTGAGAGCACGAGAGGGCAGAATGCCGCTACGGAAAAAGTCCGTCTCCCGGTCTCCCGCCCTCCCGACTCACGTATGTTCGAAATATGACCGGCTGGCTTGAAGCGTTGCTCGCCGCGGCCCTGGTCGCGGGTCTGCTGGGGGGAGTGCATTGCGCGGCAATGTGCGGCGGCATCGTCGGCGCCGTGTGCGGGCGGCACGGCCGCGCGGGCTGGCGCTACGCGCTCGCGTACAACGCCGGCCGCATCACAAGCTACGTCACGGCGGGCGCGATCGTCGGCGCGGCAGGTCAGGTCGGACTCGCGCTGCGCGGCGGCGCGCTTGCGCACCAGGCCTTGATGGCGGCTGCCGGAAGCGCGCTCATCCTGCTCGCGCTGTACATGGCGGGATGGGCCCCGCTCGTGCGCGCGGTGGAGACCGCGGGGAGCGTGCTGTGGCGCCGTATCCAGCCTTATTCACGCCGCTTCCTGCCCGTTACCTCGCTGCCGCGCGCACTGGGCCTGGGCCTGGTATGGGGCTGGCTGCCGTGCGGGATGGTATACGCAGTCTTGCTCACCGCGCTTGCCACCGGGGACGCCGTGCATGGAGCGCTGGTGATGCTCGCCTTCGGCGTCGGTACGCTGCCCAATCTGCTTGCGATCACGCTGTTCGTCGAACAGGTCGGGAAATGGAGCAGGCTGCGCCCGGTACGGATCGTCGCCAGCGCGCTGATCGCGGGTTTCGGCGTTTTCGCGATCCTCAAGGGGACGCAGCCCGCCGCGTTGGCGGCCGATGGGCTTGCATGCCGGATCGTGCCGGGGCTCGCGGGCCTGCTGCACTAGACGCCGCTGTCACCCGTGTCCTGCGCTGGGGCCGCCGGGCATTAAGCCCGGCCCGGCACTCAGCACCGGACCTGCTGCTTGCAGAAGAGATCGAGCCGGGTCACGACACTGCGATCGGAGATGCGCTTGCGCGCCCGCTCGGGGCCGTAATCCAGCGCGAGCCTGAACTCGAACTTGGCAAAGAACGCGTTGAACATCTCGCCGCCGAGCGTGCCGATCGCGTAGAGCGTGTCGGTCGCACCATCGTGTTCGAGCAGGATCGCCGACAGCGGCTGCGGTGCCGGTCCGCCCAGCACGCGCGCCCCGGAAGCCGGATCGTACTCGCTGTGCTCGGAACAGCAGTGTATGGTGTTGGGCCGCGAGACCTTCGACGCGGTCGATTTCTCGCGGTAGCTGATGAAACTGATCTGGCGCGTGGGATAGCTCATGCGGTGCGCGCAGATCGCCGAATACCCCACGATGGCGCGGTTGGGACCGACCCCGCCCGGCCATGAATAGCTGCCGCCGTCCTCGGTCTTCAACTGCACGTTCCGCACCGTCGGCCGGCCGAGATCGAGCAGGAAGCACGGCGTTCCTTCGAACGGGTAGTGGAAGACGTAATTCTCGCCGGCCGCAAGGCGCGACGCCCGCAACGGCTGCCGGCTCTCGTCGACCAGTTGCACGCGCGAGTAAAAGCGCGGTTTGAGATCCCCGGCGGCGAACGCCGGCTGCGCACCGGTTGCGGCGGCGGCAGCGCAGATCTTGATGAAGTCGCGTCGTTGCATGCGTCCAGACGTCAGGCGGGCGGGCACGACTATTCTTGAAGGAACCCGCGGGCGCTGTCAATCGGCGACGCCGCAATACGCGATTACGCCCTTACCGGGGCTGATCGCGCGTCGTGGTGGTAAACAAGAGTCTTTGCGGTCAACACCCGGGCACGGGTTACCAGCGGAACGTCGCCCCGACCAGGATCGCCGTGTCGAATTCGGCGTGATTGAGGCGCTTGCGGACGCCCACGTCGAGGTCTATCTTGTCCGAGGGCGAATAGATCAATCCGAGCATGGCGAAATGTCCGTTTCTTCCGGGCAGGAACGGATCGTCCCGGGCGGGGTTGGTTCTGGCGCCCACCTCACCGACCAGTCGAACATCGTCGCGCACGGAGTACGCGAGGCCGGCCGAGGCCCGCCACAGGTGCGCGCGGTTTGCATCCGCATCCGCCGGCAGCTTGTAGCGGGCGCGCGTGTATGCGACGTTGGCCAGGAACGCCCACGGTTTGACCTCCTGCGTGAAGATGAAATTGACGCCCCAGGACGGCTTGCCGCTCCCCAAGCCGCGGTTTTCGTCGCCGGTGGGCAAGACCACCCCGGGCTTCAGCGCGAGGCTCATGCCGTTCGCCTCATAGAAGCGCCATTTCAGTTCCAGCGTGGAGTCCCCCGTGCCGGTTGCGGATTGAGTGACGGCTCCATCCTCGGTCGTTCGCTGGCGCAGGCGGTTGAGGCCGAGAGCGACGTCGAGCGTGTCGAGTATCCCGTAGGTCAGCACCGGATTGAACAGGGTCAGCTTGCGGACCTGGTGGACCGCCCCGCCGCCGGGATCCGCGGTACGGGCGTTGCGGTCGCGCTCGACCATCAACTCGAGCTGCCAGTTGCCGGCGCCCTGGGTGCCGGTGTCATCGGTGATGAAGGGATGCGCCGCATAAGGCGGCTCCGTCCACACAGCGCATAAGGCGATCACCAGCGCGCGCCGGACCAGCATCGATCGCTTTGCCGGCCCGCTATCACCTTTGTTCATCAGGCGACCCTGCGGCCGTTATTTTTCGGGAGCGGTGATTTTCCGCAACTCGGCTTCGCTCAGATCTTTCCGGCGCTTGAGCGACCAGTTGCCCACCCACTTCTTGAACAGCGCGAGGTGCTGCGCCCGTTCCGCGTCGCTGCCGCCCAGCCAGACGTGCATGTTGCCCGGCTTGCCGTCCTTGGCGTTCTTGCCGTCGTCAAGCCGCCTCATGATGGCGCCGGCGTCCGACCCGTTCACGAGGACCACCAGATTCGCATACGGATCGAGGCGCGGGCCCTTCGATTTCTTCTTCCAGCCGTCCTTGTCCTTGTCAAACTCCGCCAGCGTGGGCGCGCCGGCGCCGTGACAACCGCTGCATCTTTCCGCGATGATCTTCTTGATCGTGTTCTCGTAGGTAACAGCCTGCTTCTCGGCTGCAAGTACGTAGCCGGTAACGGCGCTCAACGCCCATGCGGCGACCAGCGTGCAGCCAACTCTTATCAAACCGGGGCTCATGGCTCCTCCTTTCGCGATGACGACACTGTTGTGTGTCGAGACAAGGCTATACTCGATCCGGACGTCATAATTTGATCTGGATCAAATCTGCCCCTGTATTCAGCGGCCGCTGGGCTGTGCGGCCGCAGCATCGGGGCGGCGCATCGCACGAGCAGGCGATGCAGGTTCACGATCGATGCCCCCGGCTCATGAAAACCAGCGCAGAAAAGCCGCCGCCGCGAGCGCCACCACGCCGAATGCCGCGAGCGCGCGCCAGGCGAGCGCAATCTGCGCCTCGTTCAGCGCTTGCCCGCGCAGCCCGACAAGAAGCGAGAGCGCGAGTCCCGCCACGGCGCAGGATATCTTGGTGCCGAGCGCGAATACCGCTACGCCATGGATATCGGGCAGCCGGCCGTAATACCAATAGCTGACGGCGCCGAAACCCGCACCACTTGCGATCTGCAGGCCCCAGGCGAAGCCCATCAGCCGTGCCAGGTGCGCGTTGCGCCTGATCGATGGATCGGCCGCCCTGAGCGCGGCCGCGGCGCCGCCCACGACAGCGACGGCGCCGAAATTGTGGAGCAATTGGACGAGCGCGTAGGCGAAATTCTCCATCGGCCCCGGTCACTGCACGCTGACCTTGACGCACTGCTCCACGCCGATCGGCACGTGAGCCTTGTTCACCACCTTGACGCACACGGTGCGCTGCCCCGGTGACAGCGTTTCGAGCGTGTAGCTGCCCTTGAGCTGCCGCAGTATGCCGATCTCCTTTCCGTCCGCGTACACGTGAACGTGGTCGCCCTTGGGACCCGGAAGCACTTCGTAGACGAGCCTGGTCAGATCCATGCTGTCGAGCCGGGCGCCATCCCGCGGGGAGGCGATTCTCACGTAAGGCTCGGCCGCGTCCGCGCGCGTGGCTCCGAGCGCCAGCAACAAGGCAAGTATGCAAAGCGATGGTTGTGCTGATGAATGCATAGTCGACTTCCTTCCGGGGTCGATAATACAGAAGATCAGGCGCGCCCTGCACCCCGAACAGGAGATAATCCCACGGGCTTAGAGTCCGCGTCCCCGGTTCGCAATCTGCTTCCAGGTGCGTCCGGCGTCCATGGAAACATAGATGCTGCGTTCGAACGTGGCGATCGCGTATTCCCTGCGGTCGACCGGATTCCGCGCGATGTGAGCAACGGCATCTCTCTGCAGAGAACTCCACACGTAGATCGCATTGCTGTTCCAGCCCGCGGCGAGCGCGTGAAAATCGGACACGCCTTCCAGTCCGAACCGGTCCCATTTCTTGCCGCCATCCTGGCTGCGAATCAGGCCGAACGGATTGTTGAATCCCGAACCGGGCGCCGGGTGTCCGCTGCTGTAGAAGCGCGTGCGCGTCGCCGAGAAGCCCATGTAATCATGCCGTGGTCCGGGGGCCTTCGTCCACCGGCCTTCCGAGTACACGGCGAGACCGTAGTAGCTCGGCACCATCAGCCGCTTGCCGTCGGCGCTGTAGGCAAGCCCGTGGACGTGCGTGAGTGTCACGCTCGATTGAGCGAACGCGGTCGGCGCGCCCGCGAACGGACTCACCGTCGCGAACAGCAGGGATACGACCAGCGCCTTGCGGCAATTTTTCGTCGTGTGTTCTCCTGATGCGTGGAAAATCGTCGTGCAATGCACTGTGCCGTCTTGACCGGCTCCTTGAGCAGCGGCTTGTCGAGCAGGTGGATCTGACCGACCGAAAGGTCGTTCGCGGCGGCCCGGCAGGCGTCGATCGCGCGCAGTTCTTCAGCGCTCAGCGGATGCTTTTCGCGACCCGTTACCATCACGACTCCTTTGGGTTAGAGGTTGTCCAGTTTGAATGCGCGGGTCGTGCCGCCTGTGAAATCGTAGACCTCGTCCCCGACTCCGAGTTTGATCGCCGCCGCCCTGGTATCATGCCCGCGGACTGTGAGCGTGTCGCGCGTCAGCCTCAGGTCGATGGAATGCCCGCGATAGCGGATGCGCAGGTCGAGTCGTTTCATCTCCTCCGGCAACTGCGGATTGATTCGGAGAATGTCACCCTTCACTTCGATCC
>JACQOJ010000153.1 GCA_016202605.1 Betaproteobacteria bacterium | reverse complement strand
GCGTGCCCGTGGTGCCCATGAACAGGGTGTAGCCGTCGGGAGGCGACTTCGCCGCCGCCTGGGCGCCGATGATTCCCGCGGCGCCCGCCCGGTTATCGACGACAATCTGCTGTCCCAGCGACTCCGTCATCTTCTGGCCCAGGATGCGGGCGAGAATGTCGGCGTTGCCGCCGGCGGGGAACGGCACGATGACCCGGACCGGCTTGTTCGGATACGTCTGGGCCACGGCGCCGCTCACGATGCCGAAAGCGAGCGGCAGTGTGGCAAGAATCGCCGGAAGGACGTTCCGCCTTGTTTTCATTTCCCCCTCCTTGTTGTGCGTTACCACACGACCAACAACCACCGAAACTCTTGAGCTAGCCCATATCCAAATCGAAAAACACCCGCTAATATCGAAAAAAGTCCGCAAAACACGAATTGTCACGAAAATTAGCCGCATCGTCGATTTTCGAGCCGTATCACAGCGAAGCGGACAATGTGTTTCGATGGGGTCACCATCCTGCTCAGTGAGATTAACTGCGCGGACGACTCTCGGGCAATTTTCATCCGCCTCGCCTATTCTCCTCGAACATTTCAACCGGGATCGGATGGTGCATGCGCCAGACTATCTTGATGGGCCGTTCATTTTCGTAGCTGACCCGCTCCGCGCTTCCGAGATAGGTGAATGGGACGGAACAGCCGTTTCGTCGTTTCTGGTCCCGGGCAAAAATTAGAATGGTATAGCCACGATCAGCACAGTGAATCAGGTTCTGTCCGGTCTCGGACTGCTGTGCAGCAGTTGACGGAGATTCCCAGTGCAGTAGTTCCCTGCTGATCGGATAATCCGCGTACATGGTGCTCGGGGAAAATTCGCGCTCTGTCTTTTGGAAGGTTATCAATAACGCATACGCTCGGACCTTCTGAAAGTGAAAAACACCGACTCCGGTTTGGCCTGCCGTGTCAAATGTCGCCAGCCCGAAAGGCGCCTTAATATCATTGACACCATATTGAGCGTGCAATTCAAACGCGCATGGGAACGGAAGCCGCAGCACTTGTCCGCTGACACGTGTTTCAGCTTCTCCCCACTCAAGGACCTCGTCTAAATCGCTAAGAATTGATGGATTACGCGACAGACGTTGGAAGGATTCCTCCAGCGATGCCATGCCAAGCGCCGTGCCGGAGGCACCCCAGACACGGTAGTGAACGGACAGAGCGACTTCGCCAGCAGTGGTTAGCGCGACCTTCACGTTCCCGTGACGCAGACTTCCCACGACTTGGCGTAAACGATTGAGTTCCTTTGGTCCAGATATGAAAGCAGCACGTACTAGGCTTTGGTTGAGTCGGTTGAGATCAGGGTCTACTGGGGGAGCAGCGAGTCGGGCCTTTGCCTTCCAGCCGCTCCAAGTCTCCCTAGTCAGCAGGATTTCGGGTTCATAGTCATGGTGAGTGACGAAGTTTCTGAACGTCAGCGACTGACCTGTTTCATGGGTAAACGTCTGCAACCGCTCCGGAACCTGTACAGCCAGGTTATGCAGATTTATCTTGATGTTGTCGAGCACGTATTGGCGGGATAGCCGGTCAAGCTGAATTGAGCAGCCGGCTGGCAAGTGCGGAAAATCAAGTTCCACTTCGCGATCAATCGCAAAGCGATGCTTCGGCAGAAGCACTTTCAACTTGCTGTCGATCCGATAGCGTCGATGCGCTTGGCCGACAAAGTCCAGCACTGTCAGGCACTCCTTTTCAGGCGAATGACGCAACCCTCTTCCCAACTGCTGGAGGAATACAGTCAGGCTCTCAGTGGGGCGAAGAAACATGACGGTATTGACCTCCGGTACGTCTAGTCCCTCGTTCAGCACGTCAACGGTGAAGAGGAACGTTAACTTTCCTGCCTTGAAGTCCGTCAAGAGGGTGGCGCGTTGTTCATCTCCCACACCTGTAACGAGCGCTGCTGAAGGAATCTCGCGCGCGTTAAACTTCTCCGCCATGTATCGAGCATGGTCGATAGTGACGCAAAATCCGATGCCCTTTACCCGCTGCAGATAAGGCTCATAACGTAGAAGAGCTGCGAGAATGGTGTCAACGCGTTGTTGAGCCAAGACATGCGCACCGGTGTAAACTTGCTCCAGTTCGGTGGGGTCGTATTTTCCACTTCGCCAGAACCGGTCTTGGTCCAGTGCAACGGGGTCAGCAATTCCGAAGTAATGAAAAGGGCAGAGTAGTTTTTCCTCAAGAGCCTCGGGAAGTCGAATATCCGCTGCGAAACGATTGCCAAAGTCGGCAGCAACGCTTTCGCCATCCATCCGTTCTGGCGTAGCAGTCAGACCGAGCAGTATTCTTGGTGCGAAATGCTCAAAGATGGGTCGATAGCTTTCGGCGGTGCCGTGATGTGCTTCATCAATGACGATGTAGTCGTAGAACTCGCTTCCCACCTGATCCCAAAAACGGCGACTAGCAAGCATTCCTACAGAGCAGAACAGGTGTTCGAAGCGTGAGGCCTGATGGGGCCCAACCAGCAACTCCCCGAAATTGTGGTCCCGCAGGATATTGCGGAAAGTGACCAGTGATTGCTGCAGAATTTCCTGGCGGTGGGCAACAAACAGCAGGCGGGCCTGCCTGTTTCTCTGAAGGTAAAACTTCCGGAAGTCGAATGCTGCAACTACGGTCTTGCCGGTACCGGTAGCGGCTATGACGAGATTGCGCCAGCGGTCATGAGCGGTCCGCTCTCTTTCTAAGGCTTCCAGGATGCGCTCCTGGAAAGGGTGGGGAGTAATGTCAAAGAAAACTGCCGGCATTACTACATGTGTGTTCCTGGCGCGTTCGATTGCGCCTCGCAAGCGATCCGGCTCGTTTGGGTCGAACGGAAAGAACTCGCGACTATTCCAGTAAGTCTCGAACTCGGCGGTAAACTTCTCAAGGACGTGCCCCATATCTCGGGCCGTTACCTTGAGATTCCATTCCAACCCACTTGTGATAGCGGCGTGGGACATATTCGCCGAACCAATATACGCCGTGGAAAACCCGGATAGGCGTTTGAAATGGTAGGCCTTGGCATGCAGGCGGGTGCGCTCGGTGTCGTACGACACCCGTACCTGAACGTTCGGCAGATTGGCAAGCCACTCAATGGCGGGGGAATCAGAAGCCCCCATGTAGGATGTCGTGATGACCCGCACAGGGGCGTGGCGTTCGCGGAGATCCTCGAATGCTGGCATCAGCAGGCGCAAGCCGGACCACTTAATGAACGACACCAGAATGTCCACCGCATCTGCAGAACACATCTCCTTCTGTAGTTCATGCGCAAGCTGCGGCTCTTGAGGAGATCCAGTAAAGAGGCTGCTTTCCGTTAACGAGGTATGAGGGCGGGGCACGTTCTGCGTCCCGTAATTCGGTGGCGTTACTTCAAGAAGGACGGATTTATGCTGCTCCACAAGGCGTCGTTTTTCGAATTGGCTGTATTCAGCATCCCTTGAGATAAGCGCGATGAGCCGATTGCAAATGGAGAGCCGCCTGGCGGGATCTGACTCTTCGCGCAGGGCCTGTTCGACGATTCCTGCCACAAACGCCGCATAGCGGGTCGGCTGTTCCTCCACGTCGATCTTCCCCAGGACGGCACGCAGTTCGGGGTGGCGCGCAAGTGCTTCGCGCAATGTCTCATCAAGCAGGGCATCATAAATGCCGTATGGGAGCGGTGATGTCACGTGGCGATCCCGCCTTGCTCTTTGCGATATGCATTGATGATCGGGAGGTCCGCTTCCGCCCAGTCCAGACCGTGTAATTCTTCCGGCGGCAGCCACATCAATGCACCGTGCTCATGAAGTGTCAGTTCTCCCGATTCGATTGAGCAAATGAATGGGTACAGTGTAATAGCGAATGTTGGATACTGATAGGTTGTTGGCGACAGTCGCTGTCCAACCTTTACATGCACTCCCAATTCTTCGGCCAACTCCCGACGCAGGCAATCTTCAAGACTCTCCCCTGCATCTACCTTACCGCCGGGAAACTCCCACTTAAGCGGCATGCTCATAGTCGCGCTTCGTTGAGCGGCAAGGACTAGACCATCTCGTTCAATGATGGCGCAAGTAACATGGATGTGCTGATTTGGATGCATCAGACCATCAAATGCTCTGACTGCAAAATACTTCCCAAATACCGCATGGGCATTACCACGCACTCAAAACAGAAACTTGCGTCCCACTGCCGAAGGTACCAGCACATCGTCGCCGTAGATCTTCGCCAACGCCGTCACCGCGCGCCAGCCGGTGCAGTGCGCCGGGACGATGCGCTTCAGCGCCGAATCCCCGCATGTCCCTCACCGTGTCGGGGATGATGTTCTGTGCAGCGGCACGTCGCCGAAGACGTTGCGCGCGTCCTTCAGCACATCGATGAGTCGGGTGGACAGCATGTCGACTTCGGAACTATGCCGCCATTTTTTCTGTTTCCGAGAAAACCCGCTTCAGTTCCTGCCGTCCCGCACCAGTTGCAAAAAATGCACGCATGATCAGATCGAGCGACACCGAAGGGTCGCCTGCCTCGATCTTGGCAATGCGCGACTGGCTGGATTTCATCCGCTGAGCCAGCTCGGTCTGCGAGAGACCGTGCTTTCGGCGCGACCGCCTCACGGCGTCGACGAGCAAAAGCTTCAGTTCCACCAGCATTGCTTCTTCCTCGCTCAGTTTGAGAAATTCCCGGGCCGTGCCGGCCTTCCATCCGGCAGCCTGCAGCCTCTTCAATTTCGTGGCTTTCATCGTTTCACCTCTGCATGTCCAGCCGTGGCGTAAAGCTGCAGTCGCGCCTTGCAGTTGTCAATTACCGATTTCGGCGTGCGCTGCGTTGTCTTGGCAAAGACCTCCAGAATTACGATCGCGTCGCTATCGATGTGATACACGATCCGCCAAGTCTTGTTTGCATCCTGAACTCGCAGTTCATGACAAGCCTTGCCGATGCCCGCCATGGGGCGGGAGTGCGGCAGCGGAATGTTTTCCCCGCGCTGCAGGCGACGCAACAACACGCCTGTTTCGACTCTCGCCTGCGTCGAAAATGGCGGCGTCTTTATCTCACGGCGCAGCCACACCAGCGGCTTGTCGGCTCTACGCACAACCGGAAGTATATGTCAGTTCTGACATGTACGCAACGGTTCCGAATCTGGAAACATACATGCACAGAGACGCGAGTGTCGCATTCGATCAGACGCGGGCTCAGAACAGAAATTTGCGCCCCACGGCCGACGGCACGAGCACGTCGTCGCCGTAGATCTTCGCCAGCGCCGTCACCGCGCGCCAGCCGGTGCAGTGCGCCGGGACGATGCGCTTGAGACCGAACCCCTGCATGTCTTTCACGGTGTCGGGAATGATGTCCTCGACGTAGCCGCCCGAAAGGTGGAAGCCGCCCATCACCGTGTGCAGCGGAACGTCGCCGAAGACGCTGCGTGCGTCCTTCAGCACGTTGATGACGCCGGCGTGGGAGCAGGCGGTGAACACCACGACGCCCTTGCCCTTCACGTGCGCGGCGACGTAGCGCTCGTCCATGATCCATTGGTCCGGCTCCCACGATTTTCCGTCCGCCGTGCGTCTCAGGTGTCCCGGCAGTCCCTTCTCGTACGGCGTCACGCGCGGAATCTCGCCGCTGAGATAGAAGCACTTCTCGAGGAGCAAGCGTGCCTGCGGTTCGTTGATCACGGTCGCGCCGGCTTGGGCAAGCTCGTTCGGGCTCGGAATTGCCTTCTGCGGCAGAGGCTCGCCGCCATGGCGCAGCGTCCCGCGCGGCACGAACATGCCGGGGTTGACGTGGCATTCGACGCGCCGGCCACCGTTCGCCGCCGTCACCTGGCGCACCGCTTCCACGAGGCCGCCGCCGTGGTCCCAGTGGCCGTGCGAGAGCACGACCGCGCCGGCGTCTCCGAACGGCACCTTGAGCAGCGCGCCGTTGCGTGTCACGGTATACGCTTCCGGACCGGCGTCGAAGATGAGCGTCTGCTGCTCGCTGCTCACGCGCGCGGTGATGACGAGCGAGAATCCATGATGCGCACAGCAGCGGTATTCGCCCGCCGCCATCTTCAGGCTGCCGTTTTTCACGAGGAGCGGGACTTCGTTAGTCACGTCCTTCGGTACCGTGGACAGGCTGTCGGTGACGTTGTCCACGAGCACCTGCACTTCGAGTGAATCGACCGGCAGCAGACCACGGGTTACGTCCTGAGACATGGCGTTCCTCCCCTGACGCGGTGAATGCTAGCACAGCCGGAAAATCCGGGAGAGCGTGAGGGCGGGAGGTCGTGAGGTCGGGCGCGGAAAGGCGTGACTGGCGCCGAGACCATCGCCAGCGCCTTTTCTGCATGCGCGGCTGCCAGCGGACGAACTTGCCTTTGAACTTGCCCACGATCGCCATGACCTGCTCATAGGTGATCTTCCCGGGAAGCTGGCAGGACCCCGTCTCCCGAGCGCCTGACGATCACCTCGTCGTCCTCGAACCGGAATTCCTTCGGCAGCCGCACCGTCCACGTGCGATACGCATCGAGGTCCGGCAATGCTTCGCGCAGACTGCGCAGCGCACGCGCTGACCCGCCGCAACGATACTTCATTCGATTCATGCCTTCAGCAGCTTGCCGGTCCTGATCAGGCTGATGACGCTCTCACGCGTGGCACGGTCGTCGTCGAAGCCGCCGTGGGTCGTGCTTTGACCCGCGGCCAGGGGCGAGGACCAGGCCTGCACGTTCCTGAGTCCGAGTCTGCCGACGTGCGTGTTGAAATATTTTTCCATGCCCAGGATCGGGGTCCGCACGCCGTTCTCGAAAGATTCGGACACGAGGTACAGCAGGGAGCGCGAGTAGAACAGGATGGGCTGACAGGTCGGATCGGCCTGCTCGGTGACGTCGGTGAGGTGAAACTCGTTGAGACGTTTGACCTTCCCGTCCCTGAGCCGCGGGAGAACCGTCTGCCTGAACAGATCGACCGTCACCGCCGGCGCCATGAGGCTCAGGCTTTCGAAGGTCCAGCCCAGGCCGCACAGCCGCTCGACGATGCGGCTGTGCGCGATCGATCCCGCGGAGTGGCCGATCAGGTGCAGGCGCACGGGGGCTGCGGCGAACACGGGCGACTGCTTCGCGCATTCGTACAGGATGCGGCCGCCGCTTTCGCGCCCCGACGAAATGGCATCGGCGTTCTGTTTCATCTCGCCCCAGATGAGCGAACCCGGGCCGGCGAGGAGCCGCTCCAGGCGCTGGTTCCAGAAGCGCTTCAACTGCTCGCCGATACCGGCGGTGGGACGAGGCTGCCCGGAGATCAGGTCCGCAAGGCGGTTCTTGAGCGTGGACCAGAGGTCGGTCTCCCACATCAGGAAGATCGGGAAAATTTTCGCCTCATAGAGTGCGGGGATCCATTTCGCCGCCGTTTTCGCCGCGTCTTCCTCGCTGGTCAGGCCGCCGTGGGCGTAGATCGCGACATCGGCCGGCGTGTTGCGCGCCAGCCCCCAGCTTTTTCGCGCGGCGTCGAGGTGCATCGTGACCAGCGCCTGCACGTCACCCGGCTGGGTGCGGAACCGGCCGGTGGTCGAGAGCCGCCCGTTGTTTTCCATGTTGATGATGAAGGGCGAAATCTCGCGGTCGCGCAGGATCACGTCGGCGGCGATTTTCACCTTGCGTTTCTCGACGCGCAACGAGAGCGAGCCGGCGATCTCGAGATGCTGTTCGGTCGCCACGCCGAGCTGGGCGACCCAGCAGTCCATCGCGTTCTCGAGCCAGTCCTCGTAGGCGATGACCGCAAGTCCGCGCGTGCCCCATCGCCCGCCCCATGAATTCTGGAGGACGAAGCCCTCGCGGTTGTAGCCGACGATGACGAAAGCGTGACCGCCGTCGTTCGGCCTCGCCTTCCGGGCGGGAATCGTCCAGTAGCCGCCCTTGGGAGACCTGGCGCCGTCGCCCTTCAACCAGCCGTTGTGGCAGACCGCGCTGGCGTAGAGGATGCCCACCTCGCTCAGCGCGACGTGCATGTCGGTCACCGAACGGGTATCGACCCGGTAATAAGCGCCGAGCGGTCGCTTCGCCGCATCGAGCCACCAGTCGTCTTGCGGGCGCCCGGCGGCGGGCGGCATGTCGAGCTTCTCCCACAGATCGAAGCGGCACGCGCCGTGCCGGTACCAGCCCTTCATCGCGCCGCGCAGGCTGGAGCCGGCATCCTCGGTGGAGCCGGGAAACTCGTCGTAGCGCCGCGCCATCGAGTAGATCATGAACGGCGAAATCGGCGGCGCCGCGGGGTCCCGATGCCGCAGCAGGAAGTTCACCACGTTGGCGAGCGCGAATCCGGTGCAGGCGTTCGTGTCGTCCTGGTCCAGCACCGGCAGCGGGATTTTGGGCCGCATTTGCGTCGCGGGTTCAACCGCGATGGCGGGCAGGTACGGCCGGTCGCGCAAATCCAGGCGGTCGGGGACGACGTTGCGTTTGGGTGGCTTGCGGGCGGGCTCGGGCATGATATCTACCTCTGCGAAATGCGGTTATATCCCGGGGTTGCCCGATTCAGAAACGCGCTGACAGACCCGCGCGGCAGAAGGCATCCACCGTGACGCCCGCAGCATCGAGCTCGATTGTTTTCGTCCCGTAGTCCCGGGCGAATTTCCCGTCCACGAAGTCGGCGGCATTTTTCCCCGTTTGCTGCATCTTTCACATAGCTTCCGCTGCCGCCAGGGACCTCGACACGGTCGCCCCAAAGAAGCGTAATGCCGGTCTTGCCGCTTCCCGCAGAAGCCATCAGCGGTGTTTCGTTCACGCTCACATAATCGAAAGCCATATATCTTCCGTGGAAAGCACGAAATATCGGGAGCGAAAGTTTCAGCGCCGCGCCGAGTAACTCGAACTGTTCTCCGTCTGTTCTCGTTGGGTATCCGGTATGTGCCGTGGACGGCTGCGCTCTGCAAGAGCACAAGCACTCGACGCCAACTCTAGCTAAAGGCAGGTAGTCCGCGCTGTCGGGCACAGCCGACAAGTGGTGTCAGGTTTTTCCTGACAGGGGCGCAAGCACGACGGGCATGCGCTCGTGAACCGCCGTGATGGCTCCCGACGCCGCGGTGGTGAGTATCGAGCAGGTGAGCAGGGACTCGCGCGCGGCGCATTGCCTTCCCATGCGCCCGCGCGCGATGAACTCCAACGCTTCGAGCTCTGCGGGCATGACGCGCCTGTGTCATTCCCGTGAAGCCTGCCCTCGAATGATTTGGCCGGGGGACGGGAATCCAGGTTCGGCACACGTCAGATTGGATGCCCGCCTCCGCGGGCACGACAGCCTCGCATCCTCCCACCTGGTTTCAAGCGCTTCATGGCTATTTCCGCAACATGCTGCGCAGCACGTTACGCCGCACGGGGCCCGACTTCAAGCCCCGCCAGCCCGGGGCGGGGGTGTTACCCGTCACCGAAGGCCGCGGTAAAACCGGCTGCAGCTTCCGCGCCGAGCGCACGCGCGCCCAGTTTGCCACCCGCGCCCAGCATGTCGCGGAGCGCACGCTCGACGTCGCGCAGTTCAAGCGTCCGTTCGCCGCCGCGCTCGAGCATCACCTGCGCCGCACGGCGCATGAGTTCCTTGATAAGCGCCGCGCTTACGCGACCCGTGCGTTTCGCCGTCTGCGCGACGAGTTCTTCCGAAATCGCGAGACCACCGGCATAACGCTCGACCAGCCGCCGGCGCTCGGCTTCACCGGGCAGGTCAATCTCTATCGCCTGATCGACTCGTCCGGGCCGCGCGGCGAGCGCGGGTTCGAGCACCTCCGGGCGATTGGTGGTCAGGACGAACAGGATGCGCGCCTCGGGCGCAAGCCCATCCATTTCATTGAGCAGCATGTTCAGCGTGCCGCCTGCCGCCGCCCAGGGTCCGTCGCGATGTCCCCCCACCAGATCGATGTCTTCGAGCACGACGAGCGCCGGCTGCAGCGCCCGCGCGATGGCAAGCGTATCTTCGAGCAGCCCATAATTGCCGGCGGTAACGATCAGCTTCGTGTATCCCTCGAGTGCCCCTACGAGCCAGCGCGCAACGAGTGTCTTGCCGGTTCCCGGCGGCCCGTAAAGCAGAACTCCCTTTCTTGCCGAAAGGCCGAGCCGCTTGAGTTGCTCCGCCTGCCGCGCGAAACCGAGCGTGTTGCGCTCGATCAACGCGAGAGTTTTATCCGGCAGCACGATGTCTTCGCGGCGCACCGGCACGACTTTTTCCACCCGCAGGCCGGCCGCCGAGATTTCGAACTCGTCGTGCGCATGGTCGAGCACCAGCGCTTTGCCGCCCCAGGATGCGCCGCTCTCCGCTGCCGCGCGCAGCTCCGACGCGATCCGGTCCGAAACATGAACCGCGGCTTCGCCGGGGGCGACTGCGATCTCGAGCCGCACGCGCACACCGCGATATCCCTCGCGCGCGTCGAGCAGCACCGCGAACCGCACGGCATCGCGCTCCGCGAACCACAGCCCGCGGGTGAGACAACGCACCGGCCGTGCTTCGCCGATGTCGATGTCCTCATAGACCGCCGGGCCGATGGCCACGGCCTTTCTTCCCGCCTCGGCGAGATCGGCGAAACGGAAATCGAGATCGTGGTCGCGCAGCCGCGCCCCGACAAACCGGTGCCCGGGAAGCACAGCGAAAAGAGCCTCCAGCCCCCTTTGAAGATCCGGGCGCGCCCAGTGCGGAAAATCCTGACGCGCGACGACCAGTTCTTCCGGGGCTGCCGGCGCGAAGTGCGCGGCGAGCAGTCCGTTCAGGGCGAATTTTCGTTGTTTGCATTCCATGTTTGTTCATCGATAAAAAGCGGAGAGAAGCCGGCAACCCGCAACCCGAAACCGGCAATCCTCAACGAGCGACCGTCCGGGCCGTACAGCAACCATTGATAGATGCGGCCCGGAACCGTGGCTTGGCTGACCACGCGCTCTTTTCACGGAGCCCTTTCCGTTCCTGAAACGGACGGCAATGCTTCTCCCCGGCCGCGCGCGGACGCCGGCAAAAGCCGGCGCGCCCGCGTCGACGAGCGCAAGATCGTCCGCGGCGCGCCGCGCGATGGCGGCCGCCTTCTCGTCCACGCCCTGCTTGTTCCAGGGCGAGATCTCGGTCGCCGTGAATGCCGTCTTCACGCGCGCCTCGCGCTCCTTGAGCGCGGTATTGATGCGCTCGGCCACCTTGTGCCAGCGCGAAAGTGTGAGTGTGTGCTTCATGTTCGTTCTCCTTCGCATATGCGCGCGCGAACGCGCGCCGCGCCGCTGTGAAACGCGTGGCGGACGGACTGCCCGAAACACGAAGTTCAGGATGGAACCGGATCCGCCCCGCCCGACCGGCGCGGCGAAACCCGGTCAGCGGGCGACTAGGCGCCCCTCATGGACAGCGGACTGAAAGCAAGCCTCTGCCACGGCGCGCGCGTTCGCGGGCAGCGTATGTCATGTCGCAGCGTTGAAGGCTTCACTCTCATCCACCGGGTTGATCGGAAAGGATGCGAACGATACTGAAATGGAAACGCACAATCAAGAAATTTCGTCGCTGCGGCGCAAAAGATGTTGCGCCCGCGCAACGGCATGGACGTCGAGCAGGATAACCAACGGTTGGACTGGCGGCACGCTGTTGCGGAGACCGGAGGATACGCCAATCGCCTGTGATAAACCCAATCGGCTGCCGGGGTTTCGGTTCCGGCGGTGTCATCAGTTCTCGTATCGCATCGCGGTGGCCCGGAAATTGGATTCCCGACTGCTCGGGAATGACAACACTACTCGACGGCCCGGGAATGCGAGAACAGCGTGTCATGCCCGTGCAGACAGGGCATCCAATTGCAACAACAGCGTGTCATGCCCGTGCAGACGGGCATCCAATTGCAACAACAGCGTGTCATGCCCGTGCAGACAGGGCATCCAATTGCAACAACAGCGTGTCATGCCCGTGCAGACGGGCATCCAATTTTGATCGGGAGGAGCAGGATTAGAACGGCCGCTTCGCTTCGAGCCCGGTGAGTTTTGCGATGCGCGTGAGGTC
This sequence comes from Betaproteobacteria bacterium, assembly GCA_016202605.1. Lineage (GTDB taxonomy): Bacteria > Pseudomonadota > Gammaproteobacteria > Burkholderiales > SG8-41 > DSOT01. The sequence continues at coordinate 19,646 of JACQOJ010000153.1, read as the reverse complement.
GGCGCGGGTGTCCTCCGGCAACGCCAGTCCGTCCCTGCGGTTCCGCGCGTCGTTGCGCGCCTCCATCTCGCCGGGATAGAAGACTTCGTCGTGGCCCCGGGCGAGCGGGACGGATTTCAGCTCGGCGATGAACCGCTCCATGCGCTCGCTGAACTGCGCGAGCGGCTGGAACGCCTCGATGTCGAGCGCGATCATCATGTGCCCGCAATTGCTCTTCTCAGCGGTCTTGTAGGGACTGTGCACGGCGGAGAGAAAGCCGCTGCCGGTCAGCACGCCGGAGAGCAGGTCGACCACCGCGGCGATGGCGTAGCCCTTGTGCCCGGCCATCGGCAGGATGATGCCGTCGATCGCCGCCTGCGGGTCGGTGGTGGGTTCGCCCGCCGCGTTGATCGCCCAGCCGAGCGGGATGGGCTCGCGGCGGTTGCGGGCGAGGTAGATTTTTCCGCGCGCCACACCGGTATTCGCCATGTCCATCACGAACGGCGGACGCGCGCCGGCAGGCGCTGCCACCGACCACGGGTTGGTGCCGATGATTTTCTTCCGCCCGCCCCACGGCGCCATCGCCGGGCCGCCGTTGCTCGCGAGCAGCATCACGCAGCCTTCGCGCGCGCCCATCAGCGTGTAGTACATGCAGGTGCCGAAGTGATTCGAATTGCGCACGCCTACCGCGGCGATGCCATGGGACTTCGCGCGGTCGATCGCCTGGCGCGCGGCAAGCCGCGTCAGCACCTGGCCGACGCCGTCGTGACCGTCGATCACCGCGATCGCGCCCGCGTCAACGACGAATTCGGGTCCGGTCACGGGTTTCATCACGCCGTTGCGCAGCCGCTCGAAATACCAGCCGAGCCGCAGCACGCCGTGGGATTGATGTCCCCAGAGGTCCGACTGCACCAGCGTATCGGCGAGCAGCCGCGCATCCGGTTCGGGCACGCCCTCGCCCGCATAGACGGCGGCGGCGAAATCGACGAGTCGCTCGGGATCGATATTCGTCATGGGAGCATCTGTCGGGCGGGCAGGCACCGACACGGTTACTCGACGATCTTGTTGATCGGCAGCTCGATGATGCCGCGCGCGCCCGCGTCGTAGAGGCGCGGGATCAGCTCCCGCACCGTCTTTTCCTCGACGACGGTGCTGAGGTCCACCCACTCCGGATCGGCCAGCGTGGAGATCGTGGGCGTCGCGAGCGCCGGCAGGATCTGCAGCACCGCATCGACTTTCCCGCGCGGCACGTTCATCGACAGCAGGACGCGCGTCGCGGCGGCGATCGCGCCCTTGAGCAGCATCAGCAGGCGCTCGATCTTGGCGCGCTTCCAGGCGTCCTCGAGCGCCTGGTGGTGGCCGATGAAGCGCGGCGTGCTCTGCAATACCACGTCGATGACCCTGAGGTTGTTGGCCCGCAGCGACGAGCCGGTCTCGGACACGTCCACGATCGCATCCGCCAGGATCGGCGGCTTGACCTCGGTCGCGCCCCACGAGAACTCGACGCTCGCGTTCACGCCGTGCTGCGCGAGGAAACGCCGCGTCATGCCCACCGCTTCGGTGGCGATGCGTCCGCCCTCGAGGTCCCGCACCGTGTTGAACGGCGAGCCCTCCCTGGACGCCAGCACCCAGCGCACGACGCCGTAGTTCGGCCACGGCGCCCGCAGGTCCGCGAGTTCCGCCACGTCCGCGTCGTTTTCCAGGATCCAGTCGAGCCCGGTGATCGCGCAATCGAGTATGCCCTGCCCGACGTAGCGCGCCATCTCCTGCGGCCGGATCAGGATGCACTGGATCTCCGGGTCGTCGATTTCAGGATAGTAGGAGCGGCCGGAAATGCGCAGGTCGTAGCCGGCGCGCACGAAAAGCTTCTGCGTCGTGTCCTGCAAGCTGCCCTTGGGGATGCCCAGGCGCAACTGCCCGGTTTTCTCGAACATGTACGTGATCCCTGTATTGTTGTCGGCGGCGTCCCGCCGGGACGCTCATTCGATCTTCAGGCCGATCGCGCGCACGATCTTGCCGAACTTCCCGATCTCGCTCCTGAAGCAGGCGCCCGGATCCTCGGGGCCGCCGCCGGGGGTGAAGCCGACCAGGATGCGGATCGGCCGGTTCGGATAGCCTTGCGCGAGCGCGCCGCCGCACGCGCATGCCAACAGCATGCAACACAAATGCCGCTCAACGAGCCTCATCTGTCCTCCCCGCAATGCACGTCAATAAACGGTATCGAAATCATTCATCCCGTGCGAAGAGCTTACTCCTCCGCGATTGACTGGAGAAGCGTGGCCAGGAACACGAAGGGGGCGGAGCGACCGAAATCATGCGAAAATCCCCGTAAACTCCGTGTCCTCAGCGCAAGACCGCGCCGTTGCATCGCGCGCGGCCGACCAATCGGGGGAGGTGAGGATTGGATGCACGGTTCTGGCTGATCCAGGCTTTCAACGGCATCTCGTACGGCGCGCTGCTGTTTCTGCTGGCGGGCGGCCTGTCGCTGATCTTCGGCGTCATGCGGATCGTCAATCTCGCGCACGGCTCCTACTTTCTTCTGGGCGGCTACGTCGCCCTGTCGGTCATCTGGACCACCGGATCGTGGTTGCTCGCGCTCCCGGTCGCGGCCCTGGTCATCGCCGGGGTCGGGCTGGCGATGGAACGGTTTTTCCTGCGGCCTCTCGGATTCGACCCGCTGCGCCAGGTGCTGCTGACGGTGGGCTTCGCCTTCCTGTTCCAGCAGGCGGCACTCGACATCTGGGGCGGGGACCCGCTCAACATCGAGCCGCCCGGGGTGCTCACCGGGAGCGTGGCCTTGGGCGGGATGTACTTCCCGGTCTACCGCATTTTCATGATCAGCCTCGCTGCGGTGATGGGACTCGCGCTGTGGCTCGTCATGGAGAAGACGCGCATGGGCGCGATGGTGCGCGCGGCGGTGGACGACTCGGAAATGGCGCGCGGCGTCGGCGTCGACACCTCGCGTGTCTCCATGTTCATATTCGCCCTGGGCGCGTTCCTCGCGGCGCTCGGCGGCGCGATCGGCGGCGCCTTCTTCGGCGTCTATCCGGGCCTCGACTTCGAGATCCTGCCGCTTGCCTTCGCCGTGGTGATCATCGGCGGCATGGGCAGCCTCGCCGGGGCGGCGGCGGGGAGCCTGATCGTCGGGCTTGCGGACAATTTCGGCAAGGCGCTGTTCCCCGAGGTGTCGTACTTTACGCTCTACGCGCCGATGGTGCTGATCCTGGCGCTGAAGCCGACGGGTCTCTTTGGAAGGGATTGACACCGGGCCCATGAAAAGCAGGCGCAACATCCTGATCGTGATCGCGGCCTTGCTGGCGCTGGCGATCATCACGCCGTTCTCCAGTTCCTACGTGATCACTCTCATCACGCACGCGCTGGTGTTCGCGATCCTCGCCATGAGCCTCGACCTGCTGCTCGGCTACACCGGGCTGCCGTCCCTGGGGCAGGCGGCGTACCTGGGCATGGGCGCGTATCTGACGGCGATTCTCGCAAGCAACTACGGGTTCGGCCTCGGGTGGAGTTTCTGGGCGGTGATCCTGCTCGGCATGCTGCTCGGGGCCGCGACGGCGGCGTTCTTCGGGCTGTTCGCCATTCGCGCGACGGGCGTATATTTTCTGATGATCACCCTTGCGCTGGGCATGTGCGTGTGGGGGCTCGCCTACCGCTGGAACTCGTTGACCGGCGGCGACAACGGCATCAACCTGCCGCCGCGGCCCGAGTTCGGGATCTCGCTCGCGAACGACGTGACTTTCTTCTACGTCGTGTTCGGATTCTTCGTGTTCACGCTCGCGACGCTCTACGTGCTCGTGCGCTCGCCTTTCGGCCGCACGCTGGAAGGCATACGCGAACGCGAGTTGAGGATGCGCATCCTCGGCTACAACACGTGGCTGCACAAGTACATCGCCTACATCATCGCCGGCGCCTTCGGCGGCCTCGCGGGGGTGCTGTGGGCGCAGATGAACGGGCTGGTGAGTCCCGAGGACGTGATCCTGACGACCTCGGTCGACGCGCTCCTGATGGTCGTGCTCGGCGGGCCGGGGACGCTGGTCGGCGGCGCGATCGGCGCCGCCGTGGTCACGTTCCTGCGCGATTACCTGAGCACGCTGGTGCACTGGTGGCAGTACGTGCTGGGTGGTGTCTACGTGTTGACGATTCTTTATCTTCCCGGCGGCTTGATCGGGATCCCGGAACGGGTGCGCAACTGGCGCGTGCGCCGGGGACGGAAAGCGGCAGTTCCATCTCACTGAAGGAGGACAGACCATGAAAGAGAAACTCACAGGCAGGCTGGGCTGGGCGGCGGGCGTGGCGTGTTTCGCGCTCGGAATGGGGGCGGGCACGCTCCCGGCATCCGCGGCCGAGGAGCTGCGCATCGGCTTTCTCGCGCCGCTCACCGGCCCCTTCGCCCAGATCGGCAAGGACATGGCGAACGGCTTCCAGCTGTACCTCGACGAGGCCGGCGGCAGTTTCGCCGGCGCCAAGGTGACGTTCGTCGTGGAGGACGGCGAGGGCAAGCCGCCGGTCAACGTGCGCAAGGCCGAGAAGCTGATCCGCCAGGACAAGGTGCACATGTTCATCGGCGGGCTGCTCGCGTCCACGGGCTACGCGCTCGCGCCGGTCAGCACGCGGCAGAAGACGGTCTATGTCTCTTCGATCGCCGCCGCGGACGACCTGACGCAGCGCGATAGCGCCAAGTACCCGTACATGGTGCGCACCGGGTGGACCAGCTCGCAGCCGAGCCACCCGTTCGGCCAGTGGGCGTGCGAGCAGGGCTACAAGAAGATCGTGACGGTCGCCGCCGACTACGCCTTCGGCTACGAGGTCGTGGGCGGGTTCCAGAAGGCGTTTGAGGACTGCGGCGGCAGGATCATTCAGAAGATGTGGCCGCCGCTCGGGACCAAGGACTTCGGGCCGTTCATCCCGCAGATCAAGAAGGACGCTGACGCGATCTTCACGCTGATGGTCGGGCCGATGGCGCTGCAGCTCCCGAAGCAGCTGAAGGACGCGGGAAACAAGAAGCCGGTGATCGGCGGCGGCACGAGCTACGACGAGTACGTGCTGCCCTCGATGGGCGACGAAGTGGTCGGGCACGTCTCGGCGCTGCAGTACAGCGCGGCGATCGATACGCCGAAGAATGCGGCGTTCGTGAAGAAGTACCGCAGTAAGTACGGCAAGGTCCCGTCCTACTACTCCGAGAGCAACTACACCACTGCCCAGATGATCCATGAGGTCCTGAAGAAGACCGGCGGCAAGTGGCCGGGCGCGGAGAAGTTCGTCAAGATGATGTCGGAGATCCGGATCGACGCGGTGCGCGGCCCGGTGCGCCTGGACGAGATGCGGAACCCGGTCCAGAACATCTACATCAAGAAGGTGGAGAAGAAGAAGCTGCACGGCTATCCGCAGGATGAGCTGTGGAACACCGTGATCAAGACCTACCCCGCGGTGGGCCAGTTCTGGAAATACGGCAAGGCGGATTTCCTGAAGCAGCCGGTCTACAGCCGCGATTACCCGCCGTGCAAGTACTGCGAGTGAGCGGCGGCACGTCCTTCCCCGCGCAGTGCGCGGGGAAGGACGACGTGGGAATAGGGGACAGACCACTAATTCCCGCAGGAATTAGTGGTCTGTCCCCTATTTCTTTAACACCTTTCACGTGATTCTTGGGGAGGAAACAGGCGTGACCGAGCCGGTGCTCGAGCTGAAGAGCCTGTCGAAGAGCTTCGGCGGGCTCCACGCCGTGCGGGGCGTGAGCCTCCAGGTGATGCCGGGCGACCGCAAGGCGATCATCGGCCCGAACGGCGCGGGCAAGACGACGCTGTTCAACGTCGTCACCGGCGTCCTGCCGGCGACCTCGGGAGAGGTGCGGCTGTTCGGCGAGAACATCACCGGCTGGGCGCCCCACCGGCGCACGGCTGCGGGCATGGCCCGCACCTTCCAGATCACCAGCCTCTTTCCCGGGCTGACGGTGCTGGACAACGTGCTGCTCGCGATCGGCGGCGTGCGCAAGATGAAGTTCGTGATGTGGCGCTTCCTGTCCTCCTACCGCGACCTCTACGAGAAGGCGCGCGGGCTGCTGGAGAAGGCCGGCTACTGGGACCGCCGGGACCTCGAGGTGCGCAACCTCTCGCACGGCGAGCAGCGCCAGATCGAGATCATTCTCGGCCTGGCGAGCGATCCGAAGATCCTGCTGCTGGACGAGCCGGCAGCGGGGCTCGCCTCCGGCGAGTCGCGCGAGATGGCGGAGTTTCTCAAGCGGCTCGACTCGAGCCTCGCCATTCTCCTGATCGAGCACGACATGGACGTCGTGTTCGACATCGCGGAGCACATCTCCGTGCTGCATTTCGGGGAGCTGGTGGAGGAGGGGCCGACGGAGAAGATCCGCGCCAGCGACCGGGTCCAGCAGATCTACCTCGGGACGGGCTGAGCCATGGCGATCCTGGAAGTCGAGGATATCCACACCTACTACGGCGACGCCTGGGTGCTGCAGGGGTTGTCGCTCACGCTCGAGCAGGGGCAGATCGTGGGGCTGCTCGGGCGCAACGGCGTGGGCAAGACGACGCTCGTCAATTCGATCGTCGGCTTCAATCCCCCGCGCCGCGGCAGGATCCTCTTCAAGGGCGCGGACATCACGCACGTGTCCTCGTTCGAGACGGTGCGCGGCGGAATGGGGCTCGTGCCGCAGGGCCGCCGCGTGTTTCCCACGCTGACCGTGGAGGAAAACCTCAAGGTGGCCGAGTGCGGCGGCGGCCGCCACGGCTGGAATCTCGAGCGGGTCTACGCGCTGTTCCCGCGCCTGAAGGAACGGCGCGCGCAGCGCGCCAAGACGCTCTCGGGCGGCGAGCAGCAGATGCTCGCCATCGGCCGCGGGTTGATGACCAACCCGGACTGCCTGATCATGGACGAGCCGTCCGAGGGGCTCGCGCCGATCATCATCCAGGGCGTGTGGGAGGTGATCGCCAGGCTGAAGAAGGAGGGTCTCTCGATCCTGCTCGTCGAACAGAACGCCTCTCTCGCCATCAAGCTCGTCGATTACGTGCACGTCATGAGCAAGGGCCAGGTGGTCCACTCGGCCCCCCCGCAGGAACTGTGGGCGAATGCCGGGATCAAGTCGAGCTACCTCGGCATCTGACCGCGTCGCAGGCGCGTGGGAGCGTCACTCCTTCGGGATGCCGGCCGCCGCAATGAGCTTGCCGAAGAGCCCGCTTTCATTTCGCATGTAGGCGCTCAAATCGGCCGGGCCGCCGGCGACGACCTCCGCGCCCACCTCGGTCAGGCGTTGCATCGTATCGGGCACTTTCAGCGCCCACGCGACATCCCGGGTAATCTGCTCGACGATCTGTTGCGGCGTGCCGGCCGGCGCGTAGATGCCCATCCAGCTCGCCACGTCGAACCCGGGATAGACTTTGGCCACCGGCGGCACGCCCGGCAATACCGAGGAAGGCGTGGCCGTCGAGACACCGAGCGCCCGCAGCTTCCCCGATTGCACGTGGGCGAGCGCGCCCACGACGTTATTGAATTGCACGTGCACCTGGCCGCTGATGAGGTCGACCAGAGCCGGCGCGGCGCCCTTGTACGGCACGTGAACGAGCTTGATGCCCGCACGCGACTCCAGCAGGACCATGCCCAGGTGTTGCACCCCTCCCACACCCGAACTCGCATAGGAAAGCGCTCCCGGCTGCTGCTTCGCCAGACGCACCAGCTCCTGGACCGTTTTCGACGGCAGCGAGGGATGGGCGACCAGCACCATGCACGACTTGATCATGAACGACGCCGGAGCGAGGTCGCGCTCGAAATGGTAGAGCAGCGACTTGCGCAGATGCGGATACACCGTGATGGGACCGCTGTTGCCCACGAGCAGGGTGTAACCGTCGGGCGGCGATCTCACCACCGCCTGGGTTCCGATGGCACCGCCACTGCCGGCGCGGTTGTCGACGACAACCTGCTGCCCCCATTTCCCCGTGACCTTCTGCGCGACGAGCCGCGCGACGGTGTCGACCGGCCCGCCCGCCGCGTAGGGCACGACGAGCCGCACCGCCCTGGCGGGATAGGATTGGGCCGGCAACTCCTGCGCCGGGAGCAGCGTTGCGCAAACCGCGACCGCGCCTGCAGCCAGATGATTCTTCTTCATTGACCCTCCTCCCTTCGTCACGCTTCGGCCGGCTGCCAGCGTAGTGGAAAACCACGATCGGATCAATCCCGCATGCCGTCATGCCTCACGAGACCGGGCGGCATTGCCGCATACCTGTGTTATCGTAGCGCGCGAAACGCTTTCCACGACACCAGGTGAGAAGATGACGACAACGAAGAAAAGACTGCTGCTGCCGAACACCATGGCGCGCACCGGATGGGATTTCGTGCGGCGTCGCGACGACGTCGAGGCCGTCGCGTTCCCGCCCGGCATCGCGGCGCCCGAATTTCACGCGCTGTTGCGCGATGCCGACGGCATAGCGCTCACTAGCACGCCCTTGCGCGCGGCCGACATCGAGGCCGCGCCGCGCCTGCGCGCGGTGGGCCGGATCGGCGTGGGTTACGACGCCGTGGACGTCGAGGCGCTGACCCGCCGCGGCATTCCGCTCATGACCTGCGGTACCGACAATTCGCCCACCGTCGCGGAGTACGCGATGTTCATGATGCTGACCTTGTGCAAGCGCGGCCCGGCGATGGATGCATTGGTGCGGCAGGGCCGGTGGTCGGAACGCTACGCCGAGCTTCCCACCGAATTGCTCGGCAAGACGCTCCTTATCGTCGGCTTCGGCCGCATCGGGACGCGCGTCGCCGGGCGCTGCCTGCCGATGGAAATGAACGTGCAGGTGTACGACCCGTACGTCCCGGCGGAAAAGGTGCGTGCGGCAGGCTGCGAGCCGGTAGCGGACCTCGACGCCGCGCTGCCGCATGCCGATTTCGTCACCATCCACTGCCCCAGGACGCCCGAGACCGCGGGCATGTTCGACGCCGCGCGCATCGCGCGCATGAAGCCCTCGGCCCGCCTCATCAACACGGCGCGCGGCGGCATCGTCGACGAGGCCGCGCTCTACGCGGCACTGGCCGCGGGCAAACTCGCCGGCGCGGGAATCGACGTGTTCAGTCCCGAGCCCCCGCTCACCGACAACCCGCTCCTCACCCTGCGGAACGTCATCACCGCCCCCCACATGGCCGGGAATTCGCGCGAGTCGCTCGACCGCAAGGCGCTGACCGTCGCGCGCAACCTGCTGAGCGTGCTCGACGGCGCGCCAAGGCGCGAATACGTGGTCAACCCGGAAGCGCTCGACGGCGGAAAGCGGTGATTCGCGATTCGCGACCGGTGTTCGCGGAGCGCGATGCGCGCCTTACGACCGCCGCTTTACGAGCGCGCTGCCTCTCTCCGCGATCATGATGGTCGGCGTATTGGTGTTGCCGGAAGTGATCGTGGGCATGATGGAGGCGTCGATCACGCGCAGGCGCTCGATGCCGCGCACGCGCAGTTGCGGATCGACCACCGCCGAGGGATCGTCCGCGCGCCCCATCCTGCATGTGCCCACGGGATGGAATATCGTGGTGCCGATCCGGCGCGCGCCGTCGAGGAGTTCCTCCTCCGACTGAAACTGCGGGCCCGGCGTGAATTCCTCGGGCCCGTATTTTTTCATCGCCTGCGTGCCGAGCACGATGCGGCGCGTGAGCTTGAGCGCGTCGGCGGCGACCCGCCGGTCCTCGGCGGTCGAGAGGTAATTGGGCGCGATCGCAGGATAGGCGCGCGGGTCGGGAGAAGCGATGCGCACGTGGCCGCGGGAGGTGGGCCGCAAATTGCAGGGGCTCGCGGTGAACGCGGGAAACCGGTGCGGCGGATCGCCGAACCTGTCGAGCGAGATCGGCTGCACGTGGTATTCGAGGTTGGCGCTCGCCTGCGACGGATCGGACTTCACGAACGCACCCATCTGCGACGGCGGCATGGTCATGGGCCCGGTGCGGAAGAGCGCGTACTCGAGCCCGATCTTCGCCTTCTCCCACCATGAATGCAGCAGCGCGTTGAGCGTGAGCACATTCCTCACCCTGAACGCCATCCGCAACTGCAGGTGGTCCTGGAGATTTTCGCCGACCGGAAGATCATGTGCGACGGGAATGCCGTGCTGTTGCAGGAACGCCCCGGGGCCGATACCGGACAATTGAAGGATTTGCGGACTGCCGATCGCGCCTGCGGAAAGGATGGTCTCGCGCCGCGCCTCGGCAACCGCTTCCTCGTTGCCCTGGTAGAACTCCACGCCTACTACGCGCCGGCCTTCGAGCCTCAGCTTTTTCACGAGCGCGCGCGTGATCACCGTGAGATTGGAGCGCGACAGCGCCGGCCGCAGGAACGCTTTCGCCGCGCTCCAGCGCACCCCGTTGCGCTGATTCACGTCGAAGCGCGAGACGCCCTCGTTGTCGCCGCGGTTGAAATCGTCGATGCGCGGGATACCGATCTCGCACGCCGCGTCGCGGAAAGCCTCGAGGATCTCCCAGTCGATCCGCGGCGTCTCGACGCGCCACTCGCCGCCCTGGCCGTGCTTCTCGTCCGCGCCGCGCCAGTGGTCCTCGACCCGCATGAAGACCGGCAGCACGTTGCGCCACGCCCAGCCGGAATCGCCGGTCAGTTGCGCCCATTCGTCGTAGTCGCGCGCCTGGCCGCGCAGGCACAGCATCGCGTTGATCGACGAGGAGCCGCCCAGCACCTTGCCCCGCGGATAACGGATCGAGCGGCCGTTCAGTCCCGGCTCGGGCGCGGTGTGATAGCACCAGTCGGTGCGGGGATTGTTGATGCAGTAGAGATAGCCGACCGGGATGTGGATCCAGATCCAGTCGTCCCTGCCGCCGGCCTCGAGCAGCAGCACCGAGACATCGGGATCGGCGGAAAGGCGGTTCGCCAGCACGCAGCCCGCGGAGCCCGCGCCGACGATGATGTAGTCGAAGATCCCGAGCGTTCTGGCCACGGCGCCTCCGGACGCGTCAGCCGTTGGCGACGACGTAGCCCGAAGGCGTGCCGAGCACCGTGGTGCGTTCCATGTGCCGCAATCGGGTCTCGTCGAAATCGCCGAGCGCCTGGTGCATGGTGCAGCGGTTGTCCCAGACCAGGACGTCGTTCTTCCTCCAGTGCTGGCGATAGACGAACTCCGGGCGCGTGGCGTGCCGCACGAGATAATCGATGAGCGGTTTGCTCTCTTCCTCGGTCATGCCGTCGAAGCGCCTGACCTTCTCTCCGATATAAAGCGCTTTCCTGCCGGTCTCCGGGTGCACGCGCACCACCGGCTGCGCGACCGGGGGATTGATCCGCTTCTGTTCCTCGGCGCGCGGGATCCCGGTTTCGGTGTTCGCGATCTTGCGCGTGCCCGAGAGGTGGATGCCGTGAAGACCGGCGATCAGTTTCTTCATGCCTTCGGAAAGCGCGTCGTACGCCATGTACATGTTCGCGAACAGGGTGTCGCCGCCGACCTCGGGAACCGCGATGCAGCGCAGGAGGGAGCCCAGCGCCGGCTCCATGGTGAATGACATGTCGGAGTGCCATTGCCGTCCGGTGTACCTGCTGTCGGAGGGACTGCCGTCCGGCTTGGGTTCGTTGGTGACCATGAGCAGCTCGGGATGGTCGGGATGGCGGTCGCGCGGCAGCGCGTCGTGGCGATCGAGCTCGCCGAAGCGGCGGCTGAACTCGATGTGCTGCTCGCGGGTGATGGCCTGGTCCCGGAAGAGCAGGATGCCGTGCGCGAGGAACGCCCGGTAGATCTCGCCGAACGCCGCCTCGGTCATCGGCCTGGAGACGTCGATGCCGCACACTTCCGCGCCGAGAGCGTACGACAGCCTGCGAAGCTTGAGTGACACGGGATCTCCTCCGGTTTTGCCAGCCGAAAGCTTACATCAAGCGCGGTTGCGTCCATAACATCCGCACACGCGACGCGAATTCACTTTCGCACCAACTTCTGCACCCGCCAGTTGAGCGTGTCGGCGACGTAGATGTCCTCCCTCGCGTCCAGCGCGAGAAAGTGCGCCTCCCCGTACTGGCCGAGTCCCTTGCCCTGGCTTCCGGTCGCCCCGAGGACGCTGCCCTCGAGATCGAGCTTCATGATCAGTCCGGTGTGCCCGTGCGCAAGAAAGATGCGATCGTCGCGGCTCATGCAGAGCCCGCACGGCGTGCCGGGATGGCGCGACTCGCGGAGGTATTGTCCGTCCGCGTCGAACACCTGGATCCTCTGGTTCGAACGGTCGGCGACGTAGAGGATCCCGTGCGCGTCGGTCGCGATGGAATGCGGGACGTTGAACTTCCCCGCGGCGCTTCCCTCGCCGCCCCAGGTCTCGATGAAGTTTCCCTCCGCGTCGAACTTCAGCACGCGGGACTCGCCCTTGCCGTGTCCCTGCGTGACGTAAATTTCCCCCGCCGGGCCGAACGCGAGATCGTTGGGCTCGTCGAAGAGCCGCAGGTGGCCGTATGGATGCCACTCGCCCGCGGTATCCCTCACGCCCAGCACCATCGCAATCCGCCCCTGCGGGCTCAACTTCACGACGATGTGCGAGCCGATGTCGGTCGCCCAGATGTTGTCCTCGGAATCGACGCGCAGGCCGTGCGGCCGCGCAAACATCCCGTCTGCGAGCGAGCGGATGTAATTGCCGCCGCCGTCGAACTCCAGCAGCGCGTGATGGCTGCGGTGGAATACGAATATATGCCCTTTCGAATTGACGGCGACGCCCGAGCACGGCCCGAAATTCATGCCCTCGGGAAGACGGAAGACGTCCGCGACCGGCACGTAGCCGAGATCGGGCGCGTCGACAATCAGCCCGCGTCCCGCGGTTGGCGCCGCGCTTGACCCGGTGCCGGCGTGTGTCATGCGGTGTCCTTCAGTGCGCAATGTCGGTGACGAAAATCTCGACGTGGCTTAGAGCGAATAAGACATCGTTCCCCTCCAGCGTGGTTGGCTGCCCTATTCCGCTTCGAGCTTCGCGTCCTGAACGACCTTCGTCCACCTTGCGATCTCGGCCTTGACATGCGCGGCGAACTCGCCCGGTGTGGCCGGGGTCACGGTTATGCCCTGGTCCTCGAGCCGCTTCCTGAGCGGACCGCCACCCAGCAGCTTGTTGCCGTCGGCGTTGAGCTTGGCGAGTATCGGCTGCGGCACCTTGGATTGAGTGCACAAACCGTACCAGCCCGTGACGTCGTAGCCGGCGATGCCCTGCTCGGCGAACGTCGGCACTTCGGGCAGCTGGGCGCTGCGCTGCCCCGAGGTGACCCCGAGCGCGCGCACCCTGCCGGCCTTGATCGCCGCCAGCGGCCCGCCCGCGAGATTCCCGACGGAGGATTCCATGTGGCCGCTCATGACATCGGCGAGCGCGGCCGCCGCGCCTTTGTACGCGACGTGCACGATGTCGATGCCGGTCATCGTCTTGAAAAGCTCCATCGACAGGTGCGGGGATCCCCCGACGCCGGAAGAGCCGAAGTTGAGCTTGCCGGGGTTGGCCTTGGCATAGGCGATGTAATCCTTCAGCGACTTCGTCGGCATCGACGGGTGCACCATGAAGACGTTGGGTATGCCCCCGATCTTCACCGGAAACGCGAAGTCGGCGATCGGATCGTAGGTGAGCCTTTTCCTGAAGCGCGCCGGCGTCACGCTGTGCGAACCGATATTGCACAGGACAAGGGTATAACCGTCGGGCGGCGCTTGCGCGGTGATTTCGGTGGCGATGTTGCCCGCCGCGCCGGGGCGGTTTTCCACGATCACCGTGCTGCCCCACAGCTCGCCCAGGGCCGCGGCCATGATGCGCGCGGTGGTATCGACGCCCCCGCCCGGCGAGTAGCCCACCATGATGCGCACCGTCCGGTTCGGATACGCCTGGGAATACGCGCTTGCAGCCGCTGCCAGAGAAAACACGACGGCGAGCGCCCTGAACACGGTCTTCATGATCGATCCTCCTTCGGTAGTGGCTCTTGTGGAACGCGGCCTGCGGTCAAGTCTACCCTGCCCCGGGCGCCAAGCCAATTTCTCCCGGAGACGCTCTCTATGGCACGGCCGACCAGCCGCCGTCGATCGAAAGCGCCGACCCGGTGATGTTCGCGGCCGCCTCCGAGCACAGGAACACCACGAACGCCGCAACCTGCTCCTTCGTCACGAACCGCCCCGAAGGCTGGCGCGTTTCCAGCAATGACTGTATCGCCTGCTCCCGCGTGCTTCCGGACTTCGCCATTTCGTCGGCGATCTGCCGTTCGCTGTGCGGCGTCAGGACCCATCCCGGCCGCAGCGCGTTGCAGGTGATTCCGGTGCGCGCGACCTCGAGCGCGGCGGTCCGGGTAATTCCGAGGATCGCGTGCTTGGCAGTCACGTAGTCCACGCGGTTCTCGCATCCGCGCGTGCTGTAGATCGATCCCATGTTGATGATCCGCCCCCAGTTGCGCGCCTTCATGCCGGCCAGTACGAGCCGGATCGTGTGAAACGCCGCCGATACGTTGACCGCCAGCGCCGCGTCCCATTCCTCGACCGGAAACTCCTCGATCGGATGAAAGTGCCGGATCACCGCATTGTTGACCAGAATGTCGATCGATCCCAGTTGCGCGGTCGCGTCCGCAATCATCCGCTCGATCTCAAGCGACTTCCCCACGTCGGCGGGCGAGTAGATGCAGCGCACATTCCTGGAGGCGATGGCGGAGCGCAACCGCTCGATTTCATCGGGCGCGCCCGGCCCGTTTAACGCGATATTGCAGCCCTGGTCGGCGAGCGCCGCGGCGATGGCGTAGCCGATGCCGCCGTTGGAGCCGGTAATGAGCGCATTGCGCCCGCGAAGCAGCGCCATGCCGGGTTCAGTCAACTTTGGCGCCGGAGGCCTTCACGACCTTGCCCCAGCGTTCGAATTCCGTGCGGATCTGGGTCGAGAATTCCGCGACGGTGCTGGGCGCCGGCGTCTGGCCGAGATCGTTCAAGCGCTTCATCACGTCCGGCGCGTTGAGCGCACGCACGACGCCGGCATTGAGCTTCGCGATCGTCTGGCGCGGCGTTGCGGCGGGCGCCACCACGCCGTACCACTCGAGGATTCCGCTCATCTCCGGAAAACCGGATTCCACCGCTGTCGGCACATCCGGCAGCGCCTCGGTGCGTCTGGTCCCCAGCACCCCCAGCGCGCGCAGCCGCCCGCTCTTGACATGCGGAACCGTGGAAGTCGGATTCGCGAACATGATGCCTACGTGCCCCGCCAACAGATCGACTACTGCGGGGCCCGCGCCCTTGTACGGGACGTGCACCATGTCGGTCTTCGTCGTGAGCTTGAACAGCTCGCCGAGAAGCTGCGGCGCGGCGGAGGTGGAGGCGAACGTGAGCTTGCCGGGATTCTTCCGTGCCAGTTCCGCCAGGTCCTTCATCGACTTCGCGGCAACCGACGGATGCACCACGAGCACGAATGCCATGGCGGTGCCCCGCGCCACCGCGGCGAAGTCGCGCAGCGTGTCGAAACCGGGCCTGCTGTACATATGCGGATTGATCGTCAGCGCGCCCTGGTGAGCGAGCGTGATCGTGTAACCGTCCGGCGGCGCTTTCGCCCCCAGCGCCGTGCCGATGTTGCCCTGCGCGCCGCCCCGGTTATCGATGACGACCTGCTGCCCCCATATCTCCGTGAGCTTCCCGCCGACGATGCGCGCGAAGGCGTCGGTGCCGCCACCCGGCGGGAACGGCACCACGAAGCGCACCGGTCTGTCTGGAAAACCCTGGGCGGCGAGGCCCGGCACGGCAGCGCACGCAGCGGAAAAGACGATGATTCTGAACAGGCGATTCATGCTGGTTCTCCTCCCACGACGGGTGATCGAATCCTGCGGACTGCTTTGAGGCCGCACATGCCGCGTTCCATTGCGACGTTGCGTTTTTCCCGTATTCTAATCACGAAACGATCATCTGGGCTATGATGCGCGGCGGAACGGTCTCGTTCCACCAGGCAGGCAAGTTGAAATACAGGGGAGAAACCATGGCGGAGAAAATGACGGGCGCGCGGCTCTTCGCGCGCATGCTCAAGGCGTACGGCGTCACCCACGTGTTTTTCATGGACGCGATACTGCGGCGCGCGCTCGCGGAGATGGAGGATGTCGGCATCCGGCGCATCCTCGGCCACTCGGAAAAGGCCGTCGCCTACATGGCCGACGGCTACGCGCGCGTCTCGGGCAGGCCCGGCGTGTGCATGGCGCAGTCGGTGGGCGCCGCGAATCTTGCTTCCGGCATGCAGGATCCGTACCTGGGCCATTCGGCGGTGATCGCGATCACCGGGCGGCACGTCGCCCCGTTCCAGTATCGCAACGCCTACCAGGAAGTCGCGCACGAGCCGCTCTATTCCGCGGTAACCAAGTTCAGCGGCCGGATCGACACCCTCGAGCAGATCCCGCATCTGATGCGCCTCGCGTTCCGCGAAGCGACCACCGGAACGCCGCGCCCGGTGCACTTGGACATCGCCGGCTTCACCGGAGACGCGATCACGCCGCTGGAGGGCAGCTTCGATATCGTGGCGGATGAGGCGCACATGCGCTATCCGGCGTTCCGGCCTGCGCCCGATCCCGCTGTCGTGCGGAAAGCGGCGGCCGCAATCAATGCTTCGTCGCGCCCGGTGATCGTCGCCGACCGCGGCGCGGAAATCTCCGGGGCCGCCGACGCGGTGGCGAAACTCGCCGCGCGCATCCAGGCGCCGGTGGTCGCGACGCTCGATGCCAAAGCGGTCATGGTCGAGGATCACCCGCTGTTTCGCGGCACGCTCGGTTCCTACGGGCGCAGTTGCGCGAATCACGTGGTGGCCGAGGCGGACCTCGTGATCTTCGCCGGCAGCAACACGAGCGATCACACCACCGCCAACTGGAAGATGCCCAGGGAGGGCACCATTATCGTCCACATCGATCTCGATCCGGTTGAAATCGGCCGCAATCATGCGGGGACAATCGGCATCCAGTCCGATGTGTGCACCGCACTCGAAGCGCTCACGGCCGCCGCAGCGAGCGCGCAGCGCCAGGAGTGGCTCGCGCGTACGCGCACTTTCGTCGAAGAGTGGCGCGCGGAAGCCGAGAAGGCGCGCGCTTCCGACCAGCTGCCGTTGCGGCCGGAAAGGATCTGCCGCGAACTCACCGAGGTGCTGCCGCAGGACGCGATCCTCATCGCCGACACCGGCTACGCGGCGCTGTGGACCGGCACCCTCGTCTACCTGCGCCATCCGACCCAGCGTTATTTCCGTGCCGCCGGCTCGCTCGGCTGGTCGTTCCCGGCTGCGCTCGGCGCGAAGTGCGCCGCGCCCGACCGGCCGGTTATCTGCTTCTGCGGCGACGGCGGCTTCTACTATCACCTGCCGGAACTGGAGACGGCACGCCGCCGCGGCATCAGGACCGTGACCATCGTCAACAACAATCATTGTCTGTCGCAGGGGCTGCGCAATCTCAACATCGCCTACCAGGACCGCGACCACGCCAACAAGGGCGAGTGTTACGAATTCCGCGAGACGGATTTCGCGCGCATCGCGCAATCGTTCGACTGCTTCGGCGCCACGGTCGAGAAGCCGCAGGAGTTCCGCAAGGCGTTCGAGGCGGCGATGGCATCCGACCTTCCGGCGGTGATCGACGTGAAGACGGAGTTCGCGTCCCAGGCGCCGATGGCGTGGGTGCCGAGTTGACGGATGAAGGTCCGCAAACTCACCTGCTGGCTGCTGCGCATTCCATTTCATTTTCCGTTGGTGAAGGAAGAGCAGCATGCCATGGCCAACTTCGTCGAGGTCGAAACCGAGGACGGGCTGAAAGGCCATTCGCTGTCGACCTATCCGATGCGCTTCGGCATCCGCGAATTCATCAACCGCGAGGCGGCGCCCGTCATCGAAGGCATGGATGCGCTGCGCCCCGAGGAGATCCGCAACAAGCTGTTCTGGGCGACCGCGCGCAAGTACTTTCACGGCGCCTGGAACTGCGCCGCGAGTCTTATCGATATCGCGCTGTGGGACGTGAAGGGCAAGGCGCTGGGACAGCCGATCTGGAAACTCCTGGGCGGGGCGCACGCGACGCTTCCCGCGTACATCACCTTCGGGCTGCCGCGCTACAGCATCGATCAACTGATCGAAGTCGCGAAAATGCTGATCGGGGACGGTCAGACGAGCCTGAAGATGGTGGTCGCAAAGGGCACCAATCCGTTCGACGAAATCCTCGGCCAGCCGACCGACGCCGATATCCTCGAGGATGCGCGGCGCGTCGCGGCGCTGCGCGAGGCCGTGGGCCCGAAGATCGAGATCATGATGGACGCGAACAAGGGGGCGACCTATACGCAGGCGCTCAGGCTCGCCAAGCTATGTGAACCGTACCATCTGACGTGGTTCGAAGACCCGGTGCTGCAGGCAGACCCGCGGCTCATGGCGAAGCTGCGCACGCAGACGACGATCCCGATCGCGTCCGGCAGCACGGCCACATCCGATCTCATGTACATGCGCGAGTATCTGGTGCGCGAGGCGGTGGATTACCTGCAGCCCAACGTGCGCGACATCGGCGGCTACACGCAGGGACTGAAGGCGGCCGCGATGGCGCAGGCGTTCAACGTGCCGCTCGCGATGGGCGGCAACTATCCGCACATGAACATGCACCTGCACGGCGGCGTGCCGAACGGCGGGCGCGTGGAGTTTCACTGGCAGGGCTGGAAGTGCGTGGAAGCGCTCTTCGACGGCGCTCCGGGCCCCGTGAACGGAACGGTGACGCTGCCGGAGGCACCGGGACTCGGGTTTACGCCCAGGAGCGGGATTCTCGATCTCGCGGTGGACTGAACGTCCGACAAACGTGACTCGTGGTTCGTGGCTCGGAAGAATTGTCGCGGGCCTGTCGAATTTGGTAAGCAACCTAATGATTCTCGGCCGAGTCCTGAATTATCAGTTATCTGGGTCAATCTTGATTCCGTCCGTGAATACCATTGCACCGCGCATCGCGCAGCGCGACGAAAAATGACCCCGACGCCGTTTTTGGCCGTAATCTGGCAACGTCGGATACCCGTAAGCGATGGACCGCATATCCTCAACAAACCGCAGTACGCTCATGGCAAGCATCCGGAAGACGAATACAAAGCCGGAACTTGCAGTGCGACGCCTTGCACATCGGTTGGGCTATCGCTTCAGGCTTCATCAAGGTGACCTCCCCGGAACGCCGGATCTCGTGTTCCGGTCGCGCCGCAAGGTTGTTTTCGTGCACGGGTGCTTCTGACACCAGCATCGTGGGTGCGGACAGTACAAATAATGGATCGCCGGGAAAAACCGGTGCATTCTGGTGCAAACTGGTGTATCGTTATGCCATGCCAATTGCTGAAAAAACCGTCCGTCAGAGCGTCAGCCTCCCCGCGCGCGTCGCCCGCCGGGTGAAGTCCCTGGCGCAATCGAGAAACATGAGCGCCAACCGGGTCATCGTCGGTCTTGTCGAGTCCGCGCTCGACGCCCGCGAACGGGAGAAAACCCGCTTCATCGAACTCGCGGACCGCCTGGCGCGTTCCCGCGATCCCGAAGAGCAGAAACGTCTCAAGGACGAACTCGCCCGCATGACCTTTGGTGAGTGATGCCGAAGATCCAGTGGACCGGTCTTCCTGCCGCGCTCCGCGAGCGCAAGATTTCCGCAGATGATCTCTATCAGTTGAAGGTATGGAGAGAGTCGGAACCCGAAGCCCCCGACGGACTTTGGTACAAGGATTTCGGTTCCTTCAAGATTTGCG
>JACQOJ010000152.1 GCA_016202605.1 Betaproteobacteria bacterium | reverse complement strand
GTGCCGCCACTGTCCTTGGGGGTGGTCTGCACCAGATACCTGCCATACGTCGGGCAAGCCGCGGTGCCGCCGTTTACCCCGCTGCAGAAGAGGTAGTTCCACTCGGTCTTGGTGCCATCGGCATGCGTCTCCAGCGTCTTGCGCCCGAGGCTGTCGTAGCTCCAGGTGGTGGTGAGCGCATTCGGGCCGGTGAGACTCGTCACCGTGCCAAAGCGGCTGTCATAGACGCGGGTTTCACTGTGATTCAGGGCATTGGTGGCGGAGGTCGCAAAGCGCCCCTGGCTGTCGTAGCCGCTGGAACTCGTGCGGGTTTCGATGACGGGGTCACCCGTGGGCGCAGCAGCTTCTCCAGTCGAGCCGTTGCAGTTGCGGGTGGTGGCGCCGGTCTTGTTGCCGAAGGCGTCGTAGGTGTAGGTGGTGACCAGACAAAGATTCGAGGTGTCGGGCTCGATCACCTCCTTCGTAAGCAATCCCGAGGTGGCGTCATACTCGAAAGCAGAGGTGCGCGTGAGCGAGGCCGCCCACACATTTGGGCCGATGACGAGCCAAAGCGCCAGCGCGCCAAGAGTTGCCGTGATTCTCTTTGACTGCATATTCTTCGCTCGTCTCCGTCCTCTGGCAGCACCAGATCACCGCGGGACGGAAATGTTACTCTGACCCTGAGGTCTCGCACTGAACTGATAGTCGCGGAACACATGTTCCGCACTGAGGAGCTGGTAGGTGCCGTCACCCAACTGCCGCGTGGTGTCTTTAAGCCGGTAAGTGTTATGTCCGCAGGTCCAGCAATCGAAATTGCGCATGGCGGTGCACAGGCAAGTCTTGTCCTTCACCGAGACCTTTTTCGCTTTCGGGTGCGCCGCGACCTCGCGGTTGTAGGCCGCGATGTAGGCGCAGTTGCCCGAGCCGTCGAGCAGATACCCGTAGGCCTCGCAGTTGGGCCGGATGCCTGCGCCGATCGCCGGGCTGCCCTTCAACATGCGCATCGGGTAGCCGGTCGGTGAGATCATGTTGACCTCGATGTCCTCCTCGTTCGCCTTGAAGTACTCCTGCTTTACCTTGTCGGGCAGACCGCACTCTCGCGTCACGGTAAAACGGGTTGCCACCTGCACCGCCGCGGCGCCGCTCTCGAGGTAGGATACGGCGTCGCTGCCGGTGAAAATGCCGCCCGCCGGAATAAGCGGAATACCCAGCTTCTCGGCATCCAGGTAGTGCCGGATCCCGGCCACGATCACGCGCAGGTCATATTTCGCCCAGTCGTCGATGCCGAAGCCCAGGTGTCCGCCGGCAAGCGGTCCCTCCACGATGATGTAATCAGGCAACCGGCCAAGTCGGGCATTCTTGCGCAGGAACAGCTGCAGCGCCCGCAGCGACGAGACGATGATGCCGAGTTTGGCATCACGGAAGCGCGGATGATCCGCGATCAGCGCAAACGAGCCGAGATGCAGTCCGGCGCTCAGCGTAATGCCGTCGATGCCGGCATCGAGCGCGGCGCTCAGCCGCGTGCGCAGCGTCTCGCGCGGCGCATTCATCGTGAGTTTTTCCATGCAATTCACGAAGATCAGGCCATTGCCGCGCTTGGCCTGCATGGCCCGGCTCACGTGATTATGCGTCGCCTCGGCGAGCCTGCCCAGGTCGAACAGCACCGCGGATTTGTCGGAGTTGGCGACGTTGAATTTGTAGCGTTTGAGCTTGCCTTTGACGAAATCGGTATCGAAACGCCGGTCTGAAACCGTCTTGACCATGGCGTCGGAGATGTGGCCAATGCCCCCAAGCCGCGCCGCTTCGAGCGCAAGCTCCGCCGTCGAGATGTCCACTCCCATCCCGCCAACCATGATCGGCACCAATTCCTGTTTGCCGAAACGGAGGCGAAAATCATCTACGCATTTCATCGCTATCCTTGGCTCGCCCTGGGCAACGACCACGAACCCTGGTGCAAGCGATAGTGCGCCCCCGGTAGGGTAGCACAGAGCCGAAACACAAATTACTGCGGCTCCGCGATGAACCGGCCGTCTCTTTCAATCCCGGGTTGCATGAAAAAAGACTCTTACTCTGCTTCGGCGGGGTTCATTTTTGGTTCGTTTGCGGCCTTTTGCCGATAGTCGCTGACCGGCCAGGAGCGGTCGGTCGTGTCGCACAGCGTGATGGAATTCGAGCCCTGGTCGGGGAGCCGACCAGGGCTCGAACAAGGCGCGGCTAACGGTTGGCGGGAATGACTGCTCCGAGGTCGAAACCGGTCACTCGCACGATATCAGGATAATGACCGGAAATACCTACTGCGCCGTCCAGCCGCCGTCCACGACGAGGCTCGTGCCCGTGATGAGCGAAGCCGAAGGAGACACGAGAAACGAGACGGCGGCGACGACCTCGTCGAGCTTGCCGAGGCGCCCGAGCGGAATGCGGCCCAGCACCCAGTCCCGGAATTCCGGCTCCTCGAAAAACGGCGCGGTCATCGGCGTTTCGATGAACGTGGGCGCAACCGAATTCACGCGGATGTTGTGCGGGGCGAGTTCCACCGCCAGCGCCTTGGTCAGTCCTTCGAGCGCGTGCTTGGTCATGCAGTATACCGAGCGGCCGGGCGAGCCGACGTGCCCCATCTGGGATGAGATGTTGACGATGGCCCCGCCGCGCGCCTTGCGATCGGGCGCTTCCAGCATCTTGCGCGCGGCGGCCTGCGCCGCGAGAAACGCCGCGCGCACGTTGAGCGTAATCACGCGGTCGAGATGCTCCTCGCTCACGTCGACGAACGGTTCCGGGATGTTCGCGCCAGCATTGTTGATCAGGATGTCGAGCCGGGGAATACGCGCGAACGCCTCCTTCACTTGCGCGCCGGCCGTTACATCGCACACAACTGGAACAGCCGAGCCTCCGCTGGAGCGAATTGATTCGGCCGCGTTCTCCAGCTCGCTCGCCGTGCGGCTCACGAGATAGACTTCCGCGCCGGCCTCGACTAGCCCGACTGCCACCGCGAGCCCGATGCCGCGCCCCGCTCCGGTCACGAGCGCTGTGCGCCCATCGAGCCGGCAGCCAGCGAGCGCTTTGGGCAGCGCGGCGGGCGCAGTCATCCGTGGTCCGCTTCCGTGGTATGCAGGCCCACGTTTCTTCCCCCGTAGCGGCGCAGCCGCAGATCGGCCTGTTCCTTGTGGCCCCAGAAGCGCTCGATCGCGCACAGCCGCGAGCAATACTCGCCGATCTCGACGCTCGCCGCCGGCGTGCACTCCTGCCAGGTGCAGGTCTTCATGAATTTCCCCACCCACAATCCGCCGGTATAGCGCGCGGCACCGCGCGTGGGCAGCGTGTGATTGGTGCCGATCACCTTGTCGCCGTACGCGACGTTGGTCTCCGGGCCGAGGAAGAGCGCGCCGTAGTTGCGCATGCGCTCCAGGAACCAGCGCGGATCACGGGTCAGGATTTCGACGTGCTCGGCGGCGACGCGGTCGCCCTCCCGCACCGCTTCCTCGAAGCTGCCCACCAGAATGATCTCGCCGTAATCGCGCCACGCCATACCGGCAACATCGGCGGTGGGCAGAACCTTGAGCTGGCGCTCGATTTCCTCCGGGAGCGCTTCGGCTAGCGCGCGCGAGGTGGTGATCAGGATCGCGGGACTGGTCGGCCCGTGCTCGGCCTGCCCGAGAAGATCCACCGCCACCATCTCGACGTCGGCGCTGTCGTCGGCGATCACCAGGATCTCGGTCGGCCCCGCCAGCAGGTCGATGCCCACGCGGCCGAACAACTGGCGCTTTGCTTCCGCGACGTAAGCGTTCCCCGGACCGACCAGCATGTCGACCGGCGCGATGCTTTCGGTCCCGAGCGCCATCGCAGCGACCGCCTGCACGCCGCCCAGGACGTAGATCTCGTCGGCGCCGCCCAGCGTCATGGCGGCGATCGTTTCGGGATGCGGCATGCCCGCCGTGGGCGGCGTACAGGCGATGACACGGCGCACGCCGGCAACCCGCGCGGTGACGATGCTCATGTGGGCGGAAGCGACCATCGGATAGCGGCCGCCGGGCACGTAGCAGCCGACGCTCTCGACCGGTATGTTCCTGTGCCCCAGTTTCACGCCGGGCCGGATCTCGACTTCGACGTCGCTCAGCGCCGCTTTCTGGTGCTCGGCGAAGGTGCGGATCTGCGCCTGCGCGAACCTGATGTCGTCTATGGTGCTTTCGGGTACCCGGCGCAGGAAACCCGCGATCTCCTCCTCGCTCAGGCGGAAGCCCGGCGGTGTCCAGCGGTCGAACTTGGCGGAAAGCTCGCGCACCGCCTTGTCGCCGCGCGCCTTGACGTCGGCGATGATCTCTTCGACCGTCTGCCGCACCTTCGCATCCGCCGCGTCGGTCTGCGCGTCGTCGACGCGCCGCTTCAGACAGGTGGCCATGATTTACTCCACTACTTTATCGCCATGGGATTGAGCGGTGAGCCGACGGCGCGCGTGATCGGCAGCGGCGGCCCGCAGAACAGGAACTCGTAAACCTTGTCGGCCGCGCAGTCCTCGGCCAGGTCTTTGAGATAGAAAATCTCGCCCATGGTGATGCCGATCATCGGGATCACCACCCAGTGCCACGGCTGCGTGCAGTCGTCCGTTTCGTTGGGACGCACCTCGCAGCCCCAGGTGTCGGTGCAGATCGCCGCGATTTCCTTCCTGTGGATCCACTCGCAGGTCTCGAACGCGAGCCCCGGCGCATCACCGCCGGCATAGCCTCCCCACTCTCCCGACGCCAGGCGCTGCTCCATCTGGCCCGTGCGCACGATCACGAAATCGCCGCGGCGGATTTCGACCTTCTGCGCCGCGGCCGTGGCGTCGAGATCCGCGTTGGTGATCGCCTCGCCGTCTTCGAGGTGAGTGCGGCCCAGGTGGCGCGCGACATCGAGCAGCACGCCGCGCCCGGCCATCCGGTCCTTCACCTTCTCGATGCCGTTCTTCTGCGCGCCGTTGGCATCCACCAGCCGCGCATCGTAGCCGTTCCACATCTTGTCGTCGTAGAAAATATGGCCGAGCGCGTCCCATTGGGTCCCGCACTGCAGCGGCAGCGACACCATGTCGTCGGCGTAACGCAGCCCGCCCTTGTCCTGGTTGCCCGCGACCGCGTCGGTGCCGGTGGCGAGCATGGTGTGGATCGGGTTGAAGCGGTTGCCCCACAGCCCGCGCTGGGGACCGTGCCGGTCGAAGTTGAGCCCGAGCGAAAACGCCTTGCCCTTGCGGATCAGCCGGCCGGCGTTGACGATGTCCTGCGCCGTGATGAAATTGAGCGTGCCGACTTCGTCGTCAGGTCCCCAGCGTCCCCAGTTCCTGCATTTCTCCGCGGTGGCGCGCAGGTGCGCCATATCGAATTTCTTCGCGTCAAATCGTCGTGTCATGCGCTTCCTCCGTCGGGTCGGACCATGCAGCCGGCGGCGCGTACTACTTGATCACCTGGAGCTTGGGCTTGCCGTTGGGCGACGGGGCGCCGTTTTCCGGCTTGGTCTCCGGCGCCGCAGCCTCTTCGGGCCCGGGTTCGGTAGACTGGAAGAACAGTCCCTGCCCGTTCTCGCGCGCGAAAATCCCCTGAATCGCCGCCATGGGAATGGAGCACTCGCGCGAGACGCCGCCGAACCGCGCCGAGAACTGAACGAAATCGTTGCCGATGGTGAGCCGGTGCGTCGCGTCATAGCTCAGGTTGAGCACGATCTCGCCGTTCTTGACGTGCTCCACGGGCACGCGCGTATTCGCGTCGACCCTGACCGAGATGTACGGCGTAAGGTTCGAGTCCGAACACCATTCGTGAATGGCGCGGATCAGATACGGTTTGGTCGAGCGCTCAGCCATGGTCCCTATTTCCGCATGACCTTCTCGGAGGCCGTCAGGGCATCGATGAACGCCGGGCGGCTGAACAGGCGCTCGCCGTACTTCATGAGCGGCGCGCAGGTCTTGGGCAACTGGATCCCGTAGAAGTCGAGCCGCCACAGGAGCGGGGCGATCGCCACGTCCAGCATCGAAAACTCCTCTCCCAGCATGTGCTTCTGCTTGGCGAACACCGGCGCGATCTGCGTGAGGCTGTCGCGGATGATGGTGCGCCCCTTCTCGGCCTGCTTCTGGGTGCCCTTCTCTATGGCCTCGATGTGGCTGAACATCTCCTGCTCGAAGCGGAACAGGAACAACCGCGCCCGTGCGCGCATGACGGGGTCGGCGGGCATCAACTGCGGATGCGGAAACCGGTCGTCGATATACTCGTTGATGATGTTCGACTCGTAGAGGATCAGGTCGCGCTCGACCAGCACCGGCACCTGGTTGTAGGGATTCATCACCGCCAGATCTTCGGGCTTGTTGTAGAGATCCACGTCGACGATCTGGAAATCCATGCCCTTCTCGTAGAGCACGATGCGGCAACGCTGGCTGAACGGGCAACTGGTGCCGGAATATAAAGTCATCATAAGAGCAGCCTCAGTGCACGTCCTTCCAGTATTCCTTCTTGAGCAGGTACGCAAGCAGCCAGAACACGCCCAGGAACAGCAGCACGTAAATCCCGATCCGCTTGCGCTCTGAAGCCGCCGGCTCGGCCATGTAGTCGAGATAATTGACGAGGTCGGCGACCAGCCGGTCGTATTCGATCGCCGTCAGGGTTCCGGGTTTGTCGAGCACGGGTCTAAGCACCGTCCTCATGTAGCCCTCCGCCTGCTGCTTCGCCTCCGCAAGCACCTGTTCGCCCTGCAACTGCCAGAGGACGTGCGGCATGCCGACGTTCGGGTACACCACGTTGTTCCAGCCGCTCGGACGGTTTGGATCGCGGTAAAAACCGCGCAGGTAGGTGTAGAGCCAGTCGGCGCCGGAACCCGCCGGCGACGACCGCGAGCGGGCGATCACCGTGAGATCGGGCGGCGGCGCGCCGAACCATTCCTTGGCGTCCTCAGCGTCCATCGCGATCTTCATCGGGTCGCCGACTTTCGCGCCGGTGAAAATCAGGTTGTCCCGGATCTGTCCCTCGGTGAGCCCGAGGTCCTGCAGCCGGTTATAGCGCATGTAGTTCGCGCTGTGACAGTTGAGGCAGTAGTTTACGAACACCTGGGCGCCGCGTTGCAGCGAGATCAGGTCCCGGCCGTCGATCGGCGCGCGATCAAGCTTGAGATCTCCCGTCGCGGACATGGCCGCCAGCGGCAGGAGCAGCAGGGCGCACAGGATTTTTCTTGTGACAGTCATCGCTTGGCTCCTCAACCGGTCACCCGGTCGGGCTCGGGTCTGGTCTTGTCCATCCTCGAATACCAGGGCATCAAGGCAAAAAACGCGAAGTAAACCAGCGTAAAGATCTGCGACACGACCGTTCCGGCCGTCGTGACCGGCTGCGTACCGAAATAGCCCAGCACCACGAAAGCGATCACGAATACGGCCAGCGCGCTCTTGTAGAGGTTGCCCCGGTAGCGGATCGATTTCACCGGACTGCGATCGAGCCAGGGCAGGAAGAAGAAGATCAACACGGCAACGCCCATCAGCACGACGCCCCACACCTTGGGGTCGAGCGTGGAGAAACCCGCCAGCAACACCGCCGTTCCGGCCGCGGTGCCTATTTTCCCCCGTGCGCTCTTCACGCTGAGAACGATCAGCGCCGCAAGCGCGATCGCGGCGGCGGCAAGCACCCACATGAAGTCCTCGGTGGTCGCGCGCAGGATCGAGTAGTACGGGGTGAAATACCACACCGGGGCGATGTGCGACGGCGTCTTCAGCGGATCGGCCGGAATGAAGTTGTTGTACTCCAGGAAATAGCCCCCGAATTCCGGCATGAAGAACATGATGACCGCGAACACGATCAGGAACACCGCCACGCCGAGCGTGTCCTTGACCGTGTAGTAGGGGTGGAACGGGATGCCGTCGCGAGGATGGCCGGTCTGCGGATCCTTGTGTTTCTTGATCTCGATCCCGTCGGGGTTGTTGGATCCCACTTCATGCAGCGCCATGATGTGCGCCGCCACGAGTCCCAGCAGCACCAGCGGGATGGCGATCACGTGGAAGGAGAAGAAGCGGTTGAGGGTCGCGTCCGACACCACGTAGTCCCCGCGGATCCACAGCGCGAGGTCGGGACCGATGAGCGGTACGGCGTCGAACAGGTTGACGATGACCTGGGCGCCCCAGTACGACATCTGGCCCCACGGCAGCAGATAGCCGAAGAAAGCTTCCGCCATCAGGCACAGGTAGATCACCATGCCGAAAATCCAGATCAGCTCGCGCGGCTGCCGGTAGGAGCCGTACAACAGCCCGCGAAACATGTGCAGGTACACCACGATGAAAAACGCCGACGCTCCCGTCGAGTGCAGGTAGCGGATGATCCACCCGCCCGGCACGTCGCGCATGATGTACTCGACCGAGGCGAATGCCTGGGCCGCGTCGGGCTTGTAGTGCATGACGAGGAAGATGCCCGTGACGATCTGGATGGCCAGCACCACGATCGCGAGCGAACCGAAGTAGTACCAGAAGTTGAAGTTCTTCGGCGCGTAATATTCGGACAGGTGCTCCCGCCACAGCTGGATCAGGGGGAAACGCCGATCGACCCAGGTCAGGATGCCATTGAAGGGACCCGCGCCGGTGACCGGTTGCTTTTCGGTCGCTGCCATGCTTTCTACGCTCCCTTGGTATCGTCGCCGATGACGATCCTGGTGTCGCTCAGGTACTTGTGCGGCGGCACGACCAGGTTGTCGGGCGCCGGCTTGTTCTTGTAGACACGGCCCGCCAGGTCGAAGAGCGAGCCATGGCAGGGACAGTAAAATCCGCCCTTCCAGTCGGGATCGAACGACTCGGGCTGGCTGCGGAACTTGTCCACGGGAGAACAGCCGAGATGCGTGCAGATGCCGACCACGATGAGATATTCGGGCTTGATCGAACGGTATTCATTGCGCGCATACGGCGGTGTCAGCTCGCCCGGCTTGCGCTCGCTCCTGGGATCCGCCACCTTGTCCACCACCGTTTTCACCGATTCGAGCATGTCCCTGGTCCGGCGCACGATCCACACCGGCTTGCCACGCCACTCTACCCGCATCATTTCTCCGGGTGCCAGCGCGCTGATATCGGCTTCCACCGGTGCGCCGGCCGCCTTGGCGCGCTCTGAAGGCAGCATGCTCGCGACGAATGGCACGCCAACCGCGCCGGTCGCAACGCCACCGGCGACGCTCGTCGCGGCGACCAGGAAGCGCCGTTTTCCCTGGTCGGGGTCTTTCTCAGCCATGCGGTAACCCCCGTAAATTCAAAAAAAGCGATATTTTACACAAAGCTGCGCTGAAAAGCTAAGCCAAATGCGAAAAAAATGCCTGAGATCAGCAGGTTGCGGCGGCCGTTCCCACCGAAACCCCGCTTCCCGTTCAAACCGGGTCGGGGATATCGATGAAGTGATGCCCGATCCCGCAGCGCGCGACGCCACGGTTCCGGTCTTCGCACCCGCCCTCGATCTCGACGCCCGGGCGGCGGGCGAGCCGAGCGTTGTTTCCCACTTCGGGATGCGCGTCGAGCGGCAGGTGGAACGCAAACAGATCGATGTCATGCGCGAGCAACGCCGTGACGACGCTCACGATTTTCCGGATGTCTCTCCGCCCAGTCCTTCCACCTGCAGGCCGTTTGGGCAATAATCGCGGAATCTAGGGACATCGAGAAACTGGTTCAGGCAGGCGTCAAGAGCGTCGCGCTTCACAGGCGATCGATCCTGCCGTAAAGAATTCATTTTAACCGAACCGGTCACCTGAACCACTTGCATGCGTAGACTCTGGCTCGTATTCGCACAGACGGCGACCGTCTGTCTGGCCGTATTGTTCGTCGTTTCGACGCTGCGCCCGGATCTGCTCGCCTGGAACGTTCGCGGCACCGTCGTCACCATCAAGGAGCCGCAGATCGAAGCCGGCGCCAGGACCATCGCGTCGTTCAGCGACGCCGCCAGGCGGGCGATGCCCGCCGTCGTCAATATCTTTACCACGAAGGAAGTAAAAGTGCCGCGCCATCCGTTCATGGATGACCCGGTATTCCGCTTCTTTTTCGGCAACCAGCCCGACGCGCAGACCCAGAGAAGCACGAACCTCGGCTCCGGCGTGATCGTGAGCTCCCAGGGCTACATTCTCACCAACAGCCACGTCGTCGAGGCCGCCGATGAAATCGAGGTCGCGCTCGCCGACGCGCGGCGCGCGCGCGCGCGCGTGGTGGGTTCCGATCCGGAAACGGATCTCGCGGTGCTGAAGATCGACCTGCCACGGCTGCCGGCGATCGCCTTCGGTCAATCCGAGCAGGCGCGGGTCGGCGATATCGTGCTCGCCATCGGCAATCCCTTCGGCGTCGGGCAGACGGTGACGCTGGGGATCATCAGCGCCGTACAACGCAGCCAGCTCGGCATAAACACCTTCGAGAATTTCATCCAGACGGACGCGGCGATCAATCCCGGCAACTCGGGCGGCGCCCTCGTCGACGTCCACGGCAATCTGATCGGAATCAATACCGCGATCTATTCGCGCACGCCCGGCGGCGCCTCTCTCGGCATCGGTTTTGCCATCCCGGTCAGCACGGCGAAGCAGGTGATGGAACAGATCGTCCAGCAGGGATCCGTAACCCGGGGCTGGATCGGGGTCGCGGTCCAGGACATGACCAAGGAATTCGCGGAGTCGTTCAAGCTGCCCGGCGCGGGCGGCGCGCTGATCTCGGAAGTATTGCGCGGCAGCCCGGCGGACAAGGCCGGCGTGCGCCCCGGAGACATTCTGATCGCGGTGAACGACAGGCCCATCGCCGACTCCAGCACCATGCTGAACCTGATTGCCGCACTTCAGCCCGGGCAGCAGGCGCGCCTCAAGGTGATCCGCGACCGCCGTGAGACCGAACTTGCCGTAGCGGTCGCCCGGCGTCCGAAGCTGGCGCAGCGCGAATAACCGAATCCCGCAGGGCCGCGCCGTAACCCTACGGCGCGTGAGATCCCCGGCCCTTTTCCTCGGCCTCGATCTTGTCGAGCTCACGCTCCATATCGGAATCGGAGAGCGGCGGACACGTGTCCTCGTCCCCTTTCTGTTTCCTCACGAAGCGCGCGGCGAGGATGCCGAGTTCGTATAGCAGGCACATCGGCGTGGCGAGCAGCAGTTGCGAGACGACGTCGGGCGGCGTGACGATGGCCGCGACGACGAATGCGCCGACGATGAAGTACGGCCTGAAGCTCGTCAACTGCTCGACAGACACGATGCCCATGCGCACCAGTACGATGACCACGATCGGCACTTCGAACGTCACGCCGAAGGCGAGGAACATCGTCAGCACGAAATTGAGGTAATTTTCGATGTCGGGCGCGACCGAGATGCTCTTGGGAGCGATCGAGTTGACGAAGTCGAACACCACCCCGAACACGAAGAAGTAACAGAACGCGACGCCGAGCAGGAACAGGATCGTGCTCGCCACGACCAGCGGCAGCACCAGGCGTTTTTCGTGGGCGTACAAACCGGGCGCGACGAACGCCCAGGCCTGGTACAGCACGTACGGCAACACGGCCAGAAACGCGACCATCATGGCCACCTTGACCGGCACCAGGAACGGGGTCACGACGCCGGTGGCGATCATCTTGGTGCCCTCGGGCAGCGCGCGCATCATCGGATAAGCGAGCACATCGTAAAGCGTGGAAGCCCACGGGAAGACGCACAGGAAAACGATCGCGACCGCCAGCAGCGAGCGCAGCAGCCGGTCCCGCAGTTCCATCAAATGGGAAATGAAGGTGTCTTCGCTCATGCCGGTGAAAACCGGTGAGACGTGACTCGTGACCGGTGACCGGTGACCGGCAAGGCGCGGCTGCCGGACCATCGCGTCCGCGACCCCGATTGTCGCGCAGCGCGCATCGCGGAGGTTTCAAACATCTAGGCCTGCTTCTGCGCCGGCGTCTGCGGTGCGGAGCCCAGCTCGAGTTCGAGTTGAGGCGAAGCGCCTGCCGGCGACGACGGTTCGGGGGCCGTCTCCGCGGGCTCCGGCGCGCCGGGCGCGGTGTCCGCGATCTTCTCCAGTTCGCTCTCCGTTGCGCTGATTTCCCGCGACACCGTCTCCTGGATCGAGTGCGCCGCCTCCTGCACGCTCGATTGCAGCTTCCTCAGTTCATCGAGCTCCATTTCGCGGCTGATGTCGGTCTTGACATCATTGACGTAGCGCTGCATGCGCCCGAAGAGATGTCCCAGCGTGCGTGCGACTTTCGGAAGTCGTTCCGGCCCGATCACGATCAGCGCAACCACCGCGATGACCATGAGCTCGGAAAAACCGATGTCGAACATGCAAAACCCGTGAGCAGTGAGCGATGAGCAGCGAGCCGTAAGACAAGTGCGTTGGACACCTTACCGCGTACGGCTTACCGCTTACCGCTTACACCTTGGGGGTTTCCTTTTTCGCTTCGCCTTCTATCGTCTGACCGGTGCCCGGTGGAATTTCCGTCTTGGCCTGCGCGGATTTCTCGTCCTCGGATTTGATCCCCTCCTTGAATCCCTTGACGGCGCTCCCAAGGTCGGTACCCAGGTTACGGAGCTTCTTGGTGCCGAACACCAGAATGACGACCAGCAATACGATCAGCCAGTGCCAGATGCTAATTGAACCCATGTTCAAACTCCTCTATTTCACGGTATCGGCGGCCCGCCGTCGCTCCAGCGGACCCGGTGCGGGCGCTCCGCCGACTGGTACGTCGGCCGGCGTCGGAGAACGTCCGGTTCAGCCACGCGACGTCTTTTCGTCGATCCCGGAGATACCCTCGCGGCGCCGCAATTCGGCCAGCACGTCGTCAGGACCGAGGCCGTGCCATGCAAGCAATATCAGGCAGTGAAACCACAAATCGGCTGCCTCGCGAACAATATGCAGTTTATCACCGTCCTTGGAGGCAAGCAGGGTCTCCGCGGCCTCTTCCGCCACCTTCTTCAGCACGGCGTCGTGGCCCCTGGCGAAGAGGCCGGCGACGTACGAAGTCGCGGGGTCGCCCTGTCTGCGCGCCGCGATGACCTCGCCCAGCCGTCTCAGTATCGTTGCGTCGATCATTTGCCGTAGATGTCCCTGGGGTCCTTGAGCACCGGGTCGGTCGCCACCCACTTGCCGCCGTCGAATTTCCGGAAAAAGCAGCTGTGCCGTCCAGTGTGACACGCGATTCCGCCCACTTGTTCAACTTCGATCAGAAGCACGTCCTCGTCGCAGTCGAGGCGGATCGATTTCACCTTTTGCACGTGACCCGATTCCTCGCCCTTGTGCCACAGCTTTCTGCGCGACCGCGACCAGTAGTGGGCTTCCCCGGTCTCAACCGTCTTGCCGAGCGCTTCCCGGTTCATCCACGCGACGGTGAGCACGCGGCCCGATCCCGCTTCCTGTGTAACCACCGGCACCAGGCCGTCCTGCGCCCAGTTGACCTTGTCGAGCCAGTCGTGCTTCATGGGTTCGCGGTTTGAAGTTCCAGGTTCCAGGTTCAAAGTTCAAGGTTCAAGGTTGTTAGTTTTAACACGAATCGCAGCGCCGTGGACATAGAACACCGAACCTTGAACTTTGAACATCCAGCTTGGATCCTTACAGCCGGACTTCGATGCCGTGACGCGCCATGTGCTCCTTCACCTGGCGCACCGTGTACTCACCGTAGTGAAAAATGCTCGCTGCGAGCACGGCGTCCGCGTGCCCCTTGATGATGCCGTCAACGAGGTGATCGAGATTGCCGACGCCGCCGCTCGCGATGACCGGAATGTCCAGCGCGTCGGAGAATGCGCGCGTCAGCTCGAGATCGAAGCCCTTCCGCGTGCCGTCGCGGTCCATGCTGGTAAGCAATATCTCGCCCGCGCCGAGCTGCTGCATTCGTCTACCCCACTCTAGCGCGTCGTGGCCGCTCGGCCGGCGCCCCCCGTGGGTGAAGACTTCCCAGCGCGGCGCGGCGCCGCCGTCAACCCGCTTGGCGTCAACGGCAACGACGATGCACTGCGAGCCATACCGGGCGGTGCACTCGGCGACCAGCCGGGGATTCTGCACGGCCGCGGTATTGATGCTGACCTTGTCGGCCCCGGCATTGAGCAGCCTGCGCACGTCGTCCGCCGTGCGCACGCCGCCGCCGACCGTGAGCGGAATGAACACCTGCGCGGCCACGTCCTCAACGATATGCAGGAGCAAGCCGCGCTCGTCGCTGCTCGCCGTGATATCCAGAAACGTGAGTTCGTCCGCGCCCTGCTCGTCGTAACGGCGCGCGATTTCCACCGGATCTCCGGCGTCCCGCAAGCCGGCGAATTTGACGCCCTTCACCACCCGGCCGGCGGTCACGTCGAGGCACGGAATGACGCGCTTCGCTAATCCCATAACTGCGTGAGGCGTAAGGAAAATCGCGCGCGGTTTTACCTCACCCCTCACTCCTCGCGCTTCCTGCTGAGTGTGTCGGCCAGCTTCTGCGCTTCGGCGAAATTCAGGGTGCCCTGGTACACCGCGCGGCCGGTGATCGCGCCGATAATGCCCTCCGATTCCACGTCGCACAACGCCTTCACGTCGTCGAGATTCGTGATGCCCCCGCTCGCGATGACCGGCACCGTCAGCTCGCGCGCGAGGGCGACCGTCGCGTCGATGTTGACCCCGGTCAACATGCCGTCGCGGCCGATGTCGGTGTAGATCACCGCCTCCACGCCGTAGTCCTGGAACTTCCTGGCGAGATCGACCACATCGTGCCCGGTCATCTTCGACCATCCGTCGACCGCGACCTTGCCGTCCCTGGCGTCGAGCGCGACGAGCACGTGCCCCGCGAATGCACTGCAGGCGTCATGCAGGAAACCCGGGGTCTTGACCGCGGCGGTGCCGATGACGACGTAACTGACTCCCTGATCGAGGTACTGCTCTATCGTGTCCAGATCGCGGATGCCGCCGCCGAGCTGAATCGGGATCCGCTCGCCGACCGCGCTGGCGATCGCCTTCACCGCGCGCCCGTTCTTCGGGCGCCCGGCGGCCGCCCCGTTGAGATCGACGACGTGCAGGCGCCGCGCGCCTTGCTCGAGCCAGCGCCTCGCCATGGCGCCGGGATCGTCGGAAAACACTGTCGCATCTTCCATCGCCCCCTGTTTGAGGCGTACGCACTTGCCATCCTTTAAATCAATCGCCGGAATGATCAGCATAAAGGGAAAGCCGTCTTACAGCGGAAAACTTACGAAACGATCTCCATGGGGATGCTGCGAAGGAAAACGAAGTCAGGACCGATCAGGGGAACGCAGGTGGCAGGCGGTGTCGCGAACACGCATGGCTCAATCATACACAACCTCGGGACTTACCGGTTAACGTCTGCGACCGGCTGCCGCCCGGCGCCGGCACGACTGCCCCGTTCCGGCTGCCAGGCCACGAAATTGGCGAGCAGCCGCAGGCCGGCTGCCTGGCTTTTTTCCGGGTGGAATTGCACCGCAAAAAGATTTCCGCTGGCTACGGCGCAGGCGAATGAACCGGGATACCGGCTGCACCCGGCAATGATCCGCGGGTCCGCGGGCTCCGGGAAATAGCTGTGCACGAAGTAGAACCGGCTCCCCGACGCGATGCCGTCCCAGAGCGGGTGGCTCATCGTCTGCTGCACCTCGTTCCAGCCCATGTGCGGGACCTTCAACTTGTTGCCCTGCGCGTCGAAAAGCGCCCCGGTGTGAAAGCGCCGCACCTTGCCGGACAGCAGGCCGAGGCCCGCTACGTCCCCCTCCTCGCTGCGCTCGAAAAGCATTTGCAGGCCGATGCAGATGCCGAGAAAGGGTTTCTCCCGCGCGGAGACGACGACCGCGTCACGCAAGCCGCGCGCCTCCATTTCGCGCATGCAATCAGGCATCGCCCCCTGTCCCGGAAACACGACGCGCGACGCGTCCCGCACGACACGTGGATCACTGGTGACCGCGACCCCGAGACGCGGCGCCACGTGCTCGATGGCCTTGGCCACCGAACGCAGATTGCCCATCCCGTAGTCGATAACAGCGATATCAATCATGAGATCGTTGAGCGTCGGGCGTTGAGCGTTCAGGATGCGGGGCCGCTTGACTTCAGGCTGACGCTCTTGACGCTGAACCCTGAACTCACAGGCTGCCTTTTGTGGAAGGCAGCACCCCGGCGCTGCGCGCGTCGAGTTCGACCGCCATGCGCAGCGCCCGGCCGAACGCCTTGAAGGCGGTCTCCGCCTGGTGATGCGCGTTCTCCCCCTTCAGATTGTCGATGTGCAACGTCACGAACGCATGGTTGACGAAGCCTTGAAAAAACTCCCGCGCCAGATCGACGTCGAATTCCCCGATCCGCGCCCGCACGAATTTGACGTTCATTTCCAGCCCCGGACGACCCGACAGATCGACCACCACGCGCGACAGTGCCTCATCGAGCGGCACGTACGCATGCCCGTAGCGGCGCACGCCCGTCTTGTCCCCGACCGCCTTCGCAAACGCCTGGCCGAGCGTGATGCCGATGTCCTCGACAGTGTGGTGGGAATCGATGTGGAGGTCGCCTTTCGCGCTGACCTCGAGGTCGAACACGCCGTGACGCGCAACCTGATCGAGCATGTGGTCGAGAAACGGCACGCCGGTGGCGAGCCGCGACCTGCCGCCGCCGTCGAGATTGAGCTTCACGCTGATCTGCGTCTCCAGCGTCTTGCGGGTGACTGTAGCCTCACGCATGGCGTCGTGGATGGATGTAATGGGCCTGAAAGCTGAAACGTGCGGGATTCACGCTGCGTTGACGGCGTCCTTCAAGGCATCGAGAAAGCGCGTGTTTTCTTCCGGAGTCCCGATCGTCGCGCGCAGGCACTCGGCAAGCGCGGGATGCGCTCCATGCAGATTCTTGATCAGGATGCCGCGTTGCTTGAGGCGGTCAAAAATACGGTTCGCCGCAGTCGTCCTGAACAGGATGAAATTGGCCTGCGTGGGGCAAGGCCGGATGCCGGGCATGTTTTGAAGCCCATTGAAAACCCGTGCGCGCTCCGCCTTGATCGCCGCCGCCTGTTGCCGCAGAAGATCGCCGTGCTGCAGCACCTTCTCCGCGATGAGTTGAGTGAGCACGTTGATATTATACGGCAAGCGCACTTTGTCGACATGCTCGAGCCACGCCTTCCGGCCGCACAGTATTCCGAGCCGCAATCCGGCAAGCCCCAGCTTCGACAGCGTGCGCATCACCAGCAGGTTCGGGTGATCCACGAGGCGCGGCATGAACGTCGCGTCGGCGAACGCGTGATACGCCTCGTCCACCACCACGAGGCCGGGCGCCGCCTCCATGATGCGCCGGACCGCGTCGGCGTCGAACAGATTGCCCGTCGGATTATTGGGGTACGCGAGGAAAATCAGTGCCGGCTGGTGCCGGGCGATTTCCGCCAGCATCCGCTCGACATCGAGCATGAAGTCCGCCGTCAGTTCCACGCCCACGAATCGCACTCCGCAAAAGGTCGCGATCATGCGAAACATGACAAAGGACGGCTCAACCCCCAGCACTGCCGTTCCCGGACGTGCCGCCGCCATGATCAGCATCTGGATGATTTCGTCCGATCCGTTGCCGAGCAGGACATCCGCGTCCGCCGGGATCTGCATGGCTTCCCGCAGCCGCGACTTGAGGCGCGCCGCGGCCGGGTCGGGATAGCGGTTGAGCGCCGCCGTTTCCGCGAGATGCGCGATCTCGACCTGCAGATCCGCGGGCAATCGGTAGGGATTTTCCATCGCATCGAGCTTCACCATGCCGCCGCTCTCCGGCACATGGTACGCGGCGAGCGCCCGGATCTCGTCACGGATGATCTCTTCAGGTCTCTTCGACATGTTCAAAAAAAGGCGGGAACGCCAGGGACGCCAAGAAAACAAAGAACGCAAAGATTCCAATCAAGAAACCTGCGGAACTCCCCTTGTCCTTGGTTTGCGTCCTTTGCGTCCTTTGCGTCCTTCGCGTTTAGGCTTTCTCGCTCTTCATACGGTATTCGGCGGACCTGGCGTGCGCCGGAAGCCCTTCCCCGCGCGCCAGCTCGGCGGCGATGCGTCCGAGCGTCCGCGCGCCTTCGCGCGAGACCTCGATGACGCTCGAGCGCTTCTGAAAATCGTAGACCCCGAGCGGCGAGGAAAAGCGCGCGCTGCCCGATGTCGGCAGCACGTGATTGGGACCGGCGCAGTAATCACCGATCGCCTCCGAAGCGTATGGCCCGAGGAAAATCGCGCCCGCGTGCCGGATCTTCGGCAGCAGGGCGTGCGGGTCGGCGACCGCCAGCTCGAGGTGCTCGGGAGCGATGCGGTTCACGAGCGCGCACGCTTCATCGAGATCGCGCACCTTGACCAGCGCCCCGCGCCCGGCGAGCGAGGCGCGGATGATGTCGCGGCGCGGCATGTCCGCAAGCTGCTCCTCGATGCTTCCCGCAACCGCGTCGATGAATGCCGCGTCGGGGGCAAGGAGCATGGCCTGCGCGAGTTCGTCGTGCTCGGCCTGCGAAAAAAGATCCATCGCGATCCAGTCGGGCTCTGCGCTTCCGTCGCACACCACCAGAATCTCCGACGGCCCCGCCACCATGTCGATTCCCACCACGCCGAACACGCGGCGCTTGGCGGCCGCGACGTAAGCGTTGCCCGGACCCACGATCTTGTCCACCCTGGGCACCGTGGCGGTGCCATAGGCGAGCGCCGCCACCGCCTGCGCCCCGCCGATGCTGAACACCCGGTCAACGCCACAGATCGCGCAGGCAGCGAGCACCAGTTCGTTTCTCTCGCCGCCCGGCGTGGGCACGGTCATGACGATCTCGCGCACACCGGCCACTTTCGCCGGCACGGCGTTCATGATGACGGAACTCGGATATGCCGCCTTGCCGCCGGGTACGTAGATGCCGACGCGGTCGAGGGGGGTGATCTGCTGGCCGAGCACGGTGCCGTCGGGTTCCGTATAGCGCCAGGAATGCGCCAACTGCCGCTCGTGGTAACCGCGAACGCGTTCCGCCGCGGTCGACAAGGCCTCGCGCTGGGCCTGCGGGAGCCGCGAAAGGGCCTGCTCGCAGGCGGCGCGGGGAATTTCAAGCGCCGCCGGCGCCGGCGCCTCGAACCGGTCGAAGCGCCGCGTGTAATCGAGCAGCGCCGCATCCCCGCGCGCTTTGACATCGGCAAGGATCGCCGTAACGACCGACTCGACCTGCGGATCCTGCGCCGCCTCGAATGCAAGCAGTTCCTCGAGCCGCGCCTCGAAATCCTGCTGCGCCGTGTCGAGCCGCCGGATCGTCGTCATGCTGTTGCGCGCGCGAACGCGTCGAGCAGGGGCTGGATGACGCCGCGCTTGAGCTTCAACGCCGCCTGGTTGACGATCAGCCGCGCGCTTACCACGCCGATCTCTTCGACGGCCTTCAGGTTGTTGGCGCGCAGCGTCCTGCCCGTGCTCACCAGGTCGACAATGGCATCCGCCAGCCCCGTCAATGGAGCGAGTTCCATCGAACCATAGAGCTTGATCAGGTCGACGTGCACGCCTTTCGCCGCGAAGTGCTCGCGCGCCGTCTGCACGTATTTCGTCGCCACGCGTAGCCGCGCGCCCTGGCGCGCCGCATGCTCGTAGTCAAAATCCCTGGGCGCGGCCACCATCATGCGACAACGCGCAATCTTGAGATCGAGCGGCTGATAAAGTCCCTGACCGCCGTGTTCATCGAGCACATCCTTGCCGGCCACGCCGAGGTCGGCTGCGCCGTATTGCACATAAGTCGGCACGTCGCTCGCCCGCACGATGATGACGCGCAGGTCGCGGCAGGTGGTCGCAAGAATCAGCTTGCGCGAAGTTTCCGGGTCGTCGCGCAGGGCGATGCCCGCGGCCTCAAGCAGCGGCAGCGTCTCGTCGAATATCCGGCCTTTGGAGAGCGCGAGGGTGATCACGGCAAGCCGATGATACAAAAAAGGAAAGTGGATTCTACCGCAAAGGGCGGCGGCGCGTCGAAGAACGCTCCCGGCAGCGCGCGCCGGCGGCAGTGCGGTTCAGCGCACGCGGCGGATGCGCGCGCCGAGTTTCGAGAGCTTCTCCTCGATGCGCTCGTAGCCGCGATCGAGGTGATAGACGCGGTCCACGATCGTGGTGCCGCGCGCGATGAGTCCGGCGATGACGAGGCTCGCGGATGCGCGCAGATCGGTCGCCATCACCGAGGCGCCGTCGAGATGCGGCACACCCTTGACGACCGCCGTGTTGCCCTCGACCTCGATGTCCGCGCCGAGCCGCTTGAGTTCCTGGACGTGCATGAAGCGGTTCTCGAATATCGTCTCGGTGACCAGCGCCGTGCCGCTCGCCACGCTGTTGAGCGCCATGAACTGCGCCTGCATGTCCGTGGGAAACGCGGGATAGGGCGCCGTGCGCAGGCTGACCGCCTTCAGCACGCCGTTCGTCCGCAGGCTGATCCAGTCTTCGCCGCTTTCGATGCGGGCGCCCGACTCCCGGAGTTTTTCGATCACCGCCTCGAGAATGCCGGCGCGGGCCCCGTTGAGCCGCACGGCACCACCGGTCGCAGCCGCCGCGACCAGGAACGTACCGGTCTCGATGCGGTCGGGCATGACGCGATGGCGCGCGCCGCGCAGGCGCTCGACGCCCTCGATGGTGATGACGTCGGTCCCCGCGCCGCGGATCTTCGCGCCCATGGCGTTGAGGCAGGCCGCAAGGTCGGCGACCTCCGGCTCGCGCGCGGCATTTTCGAGCACGGTGGTGCCGTCCGCAAGCGTCGCCGCCATCATGAGGTTCTCGGTGCCCGTGACGGTCACGAGATCCATGCAAATGCGCGCGCCTCTGAGCCGCTCCGCGCGCGCCAGCATGTAGCCATGCTCGATGGAGAGGACGGCGCCCATCGCCTGCAGGCCCTTGATGTGCTGATCGACCGGGCGCAAGCCGATGGCGCAGCCGCCCGGCAGCGACACGCGGGCCTCTCCCAGACGCGCGAGAAGCGGCCCCAGCACCAGCACCGATGCGCGCATCGTCTTCACGAGCTCGTAGGGAGCGACCGGGTTATGAAGCCCCGTGGCATGCAGCTCCACGCCGCCGCGCTCGTCCAGGGAAACCGCGACACCCATCTGCCCCAGGAGCCCCAGCATGGTGGTCACGTCGCGCAGGTGCGGAACGTTCCGCAGCACGAGCGGCTCGGCGGTGAGCAGCGCCGCGGTGAGAATGGGCAGCGTGGCGTTCTTGGCGCCGGAGACATCGACTTCCCCGGCGAGCGGCACTCCGCCCTCGATGAGCAGCTTATCCATGCGGATTCCGGCGGCTCATTTTCCCCATTCCTCGGGGGTCAGCGTGCGCATCGACAGGGCGTGAATCTCCTCGCGCATCCGGTCGCCCAGCGCGCGATACACGAGCTGATGCTGCTGGACTTTCGATTTGCCGCGGAACAAGGGGCTGACGACGACCGCCTCGAAGTGGTGTCCGTCTCCGGCGACTTCGGTGAAATCGCACTGCAGGCCGGCCTCGATGTAGTGCTTGATCTGATCGGGTGTAACCATAACTCTCCGTGAAGACGTCAATGGCGGAGCTTGTAGCCGGACTTGATCAGCCACAGCGTAAGCCATGATAAGACGAAAAAACAGGCCGTCACAATCGCCAGGCTGAGCGCGGGCGACACGTCCGCCTGTCCGAAAAATCCGTAGCGAAAGCCGTCGATCATGTAGAAGATCGGATTGAGATGCGACAGGCCCTGCCAGAACGGCGGCAGCGATTGAATCGAATAGA
The DNA here is from genome assembly GCA_016202605.1 of Betaproteobacteria bacterium. Lineage (GTDB taxonomy): Bacteria > Pseudomonadota > Gammaproteobacteria > Burkholderiales > SG8-41 > DSOT01. The sequence goes on along the minus strand of JACQOJ010000152.1, from coordinate 48,054 downwards.
ACACGCCCGACAGGAACGTGAGGGGCAGGATGATGAAGTTCTGGAACGCCGCCAGCTGGTCGATCTTTTCCGACTGGATGCCGGCGATGATCCCGAGCGCGCCCATGATCCCGCTGCCGGCGAGCGCGAAAGCGAGCGCCCACAGCGGCCGGGCGAGCGGCAGGTCGACGACCCACACCGTCGCCGCGAACACACCGAGACCCACCACCATGCCGCGCGCCATCGCGGCGAGCAGATAGGCGAGGAAAAACTCCCGGTGCGACAGCGGCGGCAGCAGCACGAAGATGATGTTGCCGGTCATCTTCGACTGCATGAGACTCGACGAGCTGTTGGCAAAGGCATTCTGCAGCACCGACATCATCGCGAGTCCCGGCACGAGAAACGAGGGATAGGACACCCCTGGAAACGCCTCCATGTGCCCGCGCAACGTCTGCGAGAACACCAGCAGATAAAGCAGCGCGGTCAGCACCGGCGCGAGCACGGTCTGCACGCTCACTTTCCAGAATCGCAGCCATTCCTTGTAGAACAGCGTATAGAACCCCGTGATGGGTGACGGATGACGGGTGACGTGTGCATTACCCATCGCTGATCGCTCTTCGCTCATCGCTCATCACGCCTTCTGCATGATCTGCACGAACACTTCCTCGAGGTCGGGCTGCATCACTTCCATCTCCTGCACCCGCACCCCGCTCGCGCGAATCTCCCCCATCAGCCCTTCGACGTCGTTGTAGTCGCCGAGGGCGAGCCGGTATGCGCCGTTCGCGCGGCGTTCGACCACCCGCGGCGCGAGCCGTTCGGGCAGCCGGTCGGGCTCCAGCCGCAATTCCACGTAGCATCCGGAATGCATCCTGAGCAGGTTCTGCGTCGTGTCGAGCGCGACGATGCGTCCCTGCTTGAGCATGGCGATGCGCCCGCACAGCGCCTCGGCCTCCTCCAGGTAATGCGTGGTGAGCACGATGGTGTGGCCGTCGGCGTTCAGCCTGCGGACGAACCGCCATAACGCCTGCCGCAGCTCGACGTCCACACCCGCGGTCGGCTCATCGAGAACGATCACCGGCGGTTTGTGCACCAGCGCCTGCGCCACCAGCACCCGGCGCTTCATCCCGCCCGATAGCGCGCGCATGTTGGTGTCGGCCTTTTCCGTGAGATCGAGGTGATGCATCACCTCCTCGATCCAGCCGCGGTTGTCGCGGATGCCGAAATAGCCGGACTGGATGGCAAGCGTCTCGCGCACCGTGAAAAACGGGTCGAACACGAGCTCCTGCGGCACGACGCCCAGCGCGCGCCTTGCCTCGCGATACCGTTCGCGCACGTCAAAGCCCAGCACGCTTGCGCTGCCGGACGAGGCGATCGTCAAGCCCGCGAGGATGCTGATGAGGGTCGTCTTGCCCGCCCCATTGGGCCCCAGCAGCCCGAAGAATTCCCCCTGGGCGATCTCGAGGCTCACGCCGGCGAGCGCGCGCACCGCACCGTAATGCTTGAAGATATCCTGGACCTGGATTGCGGGAACCATTGATTCGCAGGAAGCGAGGCGTGAGGAGCGCGGAGCAAGCGCTGGCGGGTCGTGCCGTCCGCCTCACGCCGCGCGCTTTACGCCGCTCCCAGCAGTTCGGTGACGCCGTAGAGCTCCGCAAGACTCCCGAGGTTTTCGGGAAGATTGACGAACCGGATCCTGCGATCGCCGCGCAGCGCCGCGCGGCGCCACTCGAGCAGCAGGCTCACCGCCGAGGAGTCCACTTCGGTCATCCCCGAAAGATCGACCGTCACCTCGGGCGCGGTGAACAGCCGGGCACCTTCCTCCAGGACCGCCGCGACGTTGCCGATGGTGACGGGCCCCTGCAGCTTGCACCGCCCGCCGTCGCACGAAATCATTGCGCCTGCGCCTGCTGCATGAGCGCGCGGTTCTTTTCGGAAAGGACCTTGATCAGGCCATCCATGCCGCTCTTCTGGATCTCGGTGTTGAAGGTGTTGCGGTAGTTCTCGACGAGGCTGATGCCCTCGACCTTGACGTTGTAGACCTTCCAGCCCCTGTCGGTCTTTTCCATGCCGTAGTCGACGGCAACCGGCCGCCCGTTCGGCTGCCTGATCAGCGACTGGACCACGACGTCGGTGTCGGTCGGGGCCATGCGCAGCGGCCGGTACTCGACCGTCTGGTTCCTGTACTGCGTGAACGCGGAGGTGTACGTCCGGATCAGCAGCGCGCGGAATTCGCCGACCAGCCGCTTCTGCTGCTCGGCGCTCGCCTGCCGCCAGTTCCTGCCCATGGCGAGCTGCGTCATGCGCGCGAAATTGAAATGCGGCGCGACCTTCGATTCCACCAGCTCCAGCACCTTCCTCTGGTTGCCGGACTGGATGTCCTTGTCGGCACGCACGATCGCCAAGACCTCGTCCGTCACGTTTTTCGCGAGCGCGTAGGGCGCCGGAAAATCGGCGGCGCCCAGCGGCGCCGCCGCAACCACGCAAAGCGCGATCACGATCGGGATCCATCCATTCCTCATGAGCATATCCTTTCCCCTGATCCCCCGCCACGCGGTGCCTACTTCTTGCCGTCGCCTTCGGCGGCCTTGTTGTACAGGAACTGGCCGATCAGTTTTTCCAGCACCACGGCCGACTGGGTGAGCTTGAACCGGCCGCCGTCCTTGAGATTCTCGCTGTCCCCGCCGGCTTCCAGGCCGATGTACTGCTCGCCCAGCAGTCCCGAGGTCAGGATCGAGGCCGAAGTGTCCCTGGGAAACTGGTAGCGCTTGTCGATGTTCATGACAACCCGCGCGCGGAAGCGTTCATTGTCGAACTGAATCTTGTCGACGCGGCCGACCACCACGCCGGAACTTTTCACCGGGGCCCGCACCTTGAGACCGCCGATGTTGTCGAATTCGCCGATCACGTGATAGGTCTCGCCCACGTTGAAGGTCGTGCTGGCGTTACCCACCTTGAGCGCCAGGACCAGGAGCGCCGCGATGCCCGCGGCCACGAATAAGCCTACCCACAAATCGAGAACGGTTCGCTCCATGAACTCACGCTCCTCTGAACATGAACGCAGTGAGAACAAAATCAAGACCCAGGATCGCCAGCGACGAGGTGACCACCGTGCGCGTCGTCGCGTGCGACACGCCCTCGGCCGTCGGCGGCGCGTCATAGCCCTCGAACAGCGCGATCGCCGTGACCGCCACGCCGAACACCACGCTCTTGATGATCCCGTTGACGATATCGTCGCGGAAATCCACCGCATTCTGCATCTGCGACCAGAAAGCGCCTTCATCGACCCCGATCAGCACCACCGCGATGAGGTAGCCGCCGAATACACCGACCGCGCTGAACATCGCCGCCAGCAGCGGCATCGAGATCAGCCCGCCCCAGAACCTGGGACCGATCACCCGCGCGATCGGGTCGACCGCCATCATTTCCATCGCCGAGATCTGCTCGGTCGCTTTCATCAGCCCGATTTCCGCCGTCATCGCCGAACCGGCGCGGCTCGCAAACAGCAGCGCGGCCACGACCGGGCCCAGTTCCCGCACCAGCGACAGCGCAACCAGGGTCCCGACCGCCTCGGAAGAGCCGTACTTCTGCAGCGTTTCATAACCCTGAAGGGCGAGCACCATCCCCACGAACAGGCCGGAGACGATGATGATGATGAGCGAGAGCACGCCCGTGAAGTAAATTTCCTTGATGATGAGCTGGAAGCGCCGGAAGCCCGTGCCCGAACGCAGCAGGACAAAAAGGAAAAACCGGCTCGCGTATCCCAGCCGCCAGATCGCGTTGACGACCTGGCGTCCGAGGCGCTGCAGCGGGGCGCTGACGCGGTCAAGCATGGCCGCGCTCCAGTCCCAAAGCTTCCCCGATGCGGGCGCCCGCGTAATGAAACGGCAGCGGGCCGTCCATCTCGCCCCACACGAACTGGTGCACGAACGGCGCCTCGGATTCGCGGATTTCATCCGGCGTCCCCTGCGTGACGACGACGCCGTCGGACATGAAGTACACGTAATCGACGATCTTCAGCGACTCCTGCACGTCGTGCGTGACCACGATCGAGGTCGCGCCCAGCGCGTCATTCAGCCGCCGGATGAGGTTGCCGATCACGCCCATGGAGATCGGGTCGAGCCCGGTGAAGGGCTCGTCGTACATGATGAGCATCGGGTCGAGCGCGACGGTGCGCGCGAGCGCCACGCGCCGCGCCATGCCGCCGGACAGCTCCGAAGGCAGCAAATGCTGGGCGCCGCGCAGGCCCACCGCGTGCAGTTTCATCAGCACGAGATCCCGGATCATCGATTCCGGAAGATTGGTATGCTCGCGCATCTGGAACGCAACATTGTCGAACGCCGTCATGTCCGTGAACAGGGCGCCGAACTGGAACAGCATGCCCATCTTGCGGCGCATTTCGTAGAGCTCGTCCTGGGTGAGGCCGTGCATCACGCGCCCCGCGACCCGCACCTCGCCCCGGGTCGGCTTCAGCGCGCCGCCGATCAGCCGCAGCAGCGTGGTCTTGCCGCAGCCGCTCAAGCCCATGATGCTCATCACCTGACCGCGCCGTATGGTCATGTTGATGCCCTTGAGCACGGGCCGCACGTCGTAGGCAAAGCTCACGTCCTCGACTTCGACGAGATTTTCCATGGGGCAGGTGTGCGCCTGGCTAAAAGGGTTGGATTTTAAACCACTCGCGACACCCCAACAACGTCGGCCGCCGGGGCGCCGCCGTCGAGCCCGTCTATTGGAAGCGCAAGTGCGCGCTGGCATGATAGCGGGACACTTCATCACGACCGTCGCATGCACTTCGATCTTTTCCACGAAATCGCGCTGCCGCCGCACCGCGGACTGACTGAAACGCGGGCCTATGCTGACACGCTCGATCATATCGAGCTGGGCGACCGCCTGGGGTATCGCTGCGCCTGGCTCGTCGAACACCACTTCATGCGCGGCTACTCGCACTCATCGAAACCCGAGCTGGTGCTCGCCGCGGCCGCGCAGCGCACGCGCCGCATTCGCCTCGGTCACGCCGTGATTCCGCTGCCGTTGCATCATCCGGTGCACGTCGCGGAGCGCATGGCCACGCTGGACATTCTTTCCCATGGCCGGCTCGAGATCGGGATCGGGCGCGGCTTTTCGCCGCGCGAATACGGGGTGTTCGGCGCGCGCATGGAAGCAAGCCGCGAGCTTGCCGACGAGGGGCTCGATATCCTGCGCGCGAGCTTCAACGCCGGGCCGATCACCCATCACGGCAGGCACTATCGCCTGGAGGCGCTGGACATCATTCCGCGCGTGGTGCAGCAACCGCACCCGCCGCTGTGGACCGCGGCGGTCAGTCCGGAGACGTACGCCTGGGCGGCCGCGCGCGGGCTGGGCGTGCTGGCGGGGCCGTTCAAGCCGTGGTTCATGGTGAAACACGACATCGAGCGCTTCCGCACCGCCTGGCGCAGCCCTTGCGCGCCGCGCGCCGGCATGACCATCGGAGTGCTGTGCCTGGCCGACCGCGCCCGGGCGCGCGAGATCGCGCGGCCGGCTTTCACGTGGTTCTATCGCGAACTCTACAACGTCACGCTGCCCGTCCTCGAAAAGCTCTACCCGGGCTACGAGCAGCTTCACGAGCTCGGCCGCTTCCGCCGGCTGATGAAGCTCGGCATCGATTTCGGCCTCGCCGATACTTTCGGTCTGGCCGTCGTCGGCAATCCCGAGGATTGCGTCGCCAAACTCCGGAAATACGCCAAATGCGGGGTCACGCACCTGCTGTGCGCGTTTGGCGCCGGCGCGGTTGACAGCGGTATCGTGCGCGAATCCATGGCGCTTTTCGCGCGGGAAGTCATCCCGGCCTTCGCCGAGGGCACGGCAGCGGGGAGCCCAAAATGATTGCGGGGACTTTCGCCCCACATCCTTCATCCCTCCGCCCTCATCCCTGAACTGTCATGCGCGTCTTTGTCACGGGTTCGAGCTCGCATCTCGCGCAGGCGCTGCTGCCGCCGCTGTGCGGCAGCCCGCAGGTCGGAAGCGTGACCGGCATCGATCTGCTGCCACCGCGTTTCCAGCACGCGAAGTTCGCGGCCGCGCGAGCCGACATCCGCGAGCCGGACCTGAGCGGCCGGCTTGGCGGACACGACGCATTGATCCATCTCGCGTTTGTGGTGCTTCGTGGCCGCATGCGCGAGTCCGAGATGTTCGACGTCAATGTCAACGGCAGCCGCAACGTCTTCCGCGCCGCCCGCGCGGCCGGGGTGCGGCGCTTCATCCACATGTCGAGCGCCGCGGTGTACGGCAGCGGCAGCGAGCTTGCGGAGAGCGCGCCGCTCGATCCTCTGCCGGGATTTCTGTACGCGGAACACAAGGCGCGCATCGAGACGTGGCTCGCGGACGAGGTTCCCGAATGCGCGCGGCTGAGGCCTCATGTCGTTCTCGGCCCCAACGCGCAGCCGCTGCTCAAATGCCTGCTCGACCAGCCGTTCTACGTGCGGATGACCGAGCCGTACCCATCGCTCCAGTGCGTGCACGAAGACGACGTGGCGCAGGCTGTCTTGCACGCCCTCGCGCAGGGGGCGAGCGGCCCGTTCAATCTCGCGACACAGGACAGCTTCAGCTTCCGCGACGCCATCCGCAGCAGGCACCGCGTGAGCGTGCCGCTGCCGCTACCCATCGCTCGCGCGGGACTCGATGTGGCGTGGAGGATATCCGGCTGGGGTGGCGAGCCGGCGTGGATCGAAGGACTTACCAGGACGCTGCTTCTCGACTGCCGCCGCGCGGCGACCGAACTGGGCTGGCGCGCCAGCCGTTCCGCCGCGCAGACGCTGGCGCAAAGCTGAACCCCCCGAAGCCGGTTAAAGCCCCGGTCTTAAACCGTAGCCTTCGAGCATGCGCAGCGTCGGCGCCAGGCACTGCGCGATGAAGCGCCGGTGCGCCGGATTCGCCGCCGCCATCCGGCGCCACCAGTGCCCGTGCGAGAGGCCCGCCAGTTCGTAAAACCGCGCCGGCGGCAGGAAAAACGTGGCGACGAATTTCCGGAACACGAGGTTCATGAACGGCATCAGAAGAAACCGGCGCGCCGCGCGGCCTTTCAGGGCGGCTTCCAGCCGGGCACGGGCGGCTGCAATGTGGCGAGCTTCGTCCACGATATGCAAGGTGCAGATCTGCCTGATCGCCGGATTGAGGACCTCCGACTCGTTGCGCACGTAGCGGTTGAACCTGTCCGGCACGTCTTCCGCGATCACGGTGGCGAGCCAGAAAAGCGCGCCGCGCGCCGGAAGGTTCCGCGCCAGCCGCTCCATCCAGGGCGTCACGTCCCATGCTCCCGCCGGCACCTCGAGGCCGCTCGCTTCGATCGCCTTGAGGAACATCAGGCTGTGCCCGGCTTCCTCGCGCAGTTCGTGGAGAAAATACTCGTACTCGGCCCGCGGCAACGCCGCGCCGAGGCTGCGCGAAATCCGCTGCAGAAACAGGCGTTCCACCCCCAGTCCGGTCTGCATCACGTTGATGAACTCGTACTGGGAGAGCCGGCGCCGCGTCGCTACCGGAAGCCCCGTGTATTCGGGCAAGCCGTAAAGCGAAAGAGCCGGCTCCGGGAGCCAGAAACTCATCGTATCGAGGCGCGCCCACTCGATGACCGCGAGCGGGTCGCGGTAGGGCGTGCTGTTTCCGGACAGCTGCCGCAGCAGCGCGGGATCGGCGTTTTGCATAACCGGATTATAGGACCCAATCCCGCCCATTGGCTTTTGGTTTTGGTTTGCGATAAGTTACCGCGCATGGGCGACATCGCGTTGCGGTTCACGGGCGTCGGCAAATCGTTCGCGGGCATGCCGGCGGTGGTCGATTTCTCGCTTGAAGTGCGGCGCGGCGAATTCTTCGGCCTCGTCGGCGAGAACGGCGCGGGGAAAACCACCCTCATCAAGTGCATGCTCGACTTCTGCGACACGGACGGCGGCAGCATCGAAATCTTCGAGCTGTCCCACCGCCTCACGGCGGCGCGGGGGCGGCTCGCCTACCTGCCCGAGCGCTTCAATCCGCCTTTCTACCTTACCGGCCGCGAGTTCCTCCAATACCTCTTGAGCCTGCACCGCACCTCTTATGACGAAACCCGCATCACGCGTATCCTCGAGGCGCTGGACCTCGATCCCGCGGCGCTCTCCAAGCCGGTGCGCACCTACTCGAAAGGCATGACGCAGAAGCTGGGGCTCGCCTCCTGCCTGCTTTCGGACAAGGAGCTTTATGTAATGGATGAGCCCACGAGCGGCCTGGACCCCAAGGCGCGCGCGCTGTTCAAGCGGGAGGTGGCGCGCTTGCGGAACCGGGGGCATACCGCGTTTTTTACCTCCCATGCCCTCCCCGACCTGGAGGAAATGTGCGACCGGATGGCCATCCTGCACGCGGGACGGCTGAGATTCGCCGGCACGCCCGGGGAGCTGCGCCGCAGGTTCAACGCGCGCGATCTCGAAGAAGCTTTCCTCGCATGCATCGCGGAGCCCGCGGCGGCGGCATGACCCACGGGCTGCGCCCGGCGGATGGTATCTGGCACAATATCCCTGTTCCCAGTGCCGGCAAGGCAGGAGTAGACACCCGGTGGCAGAGAAGCTCAAGCCCGAGCTGCTGATCGTCGACGACGACCCGCTGATTACCGACACGCTGAATTTCGTATTGGGCCGGGACTTCATGGTCTACGTGGCGGAGTCGCGGGCGCAAGTCAAGAGCCTGCTGCGCCAGCTCGATCGCCCGCCCCAGCTCGCGCTGATCGATCTCGGATTGCCGCCGACACCCCACCGGCCGGACGAGGGCTTCCGCCTGATCAGCGAACTCATCGCCTACTCGCCCGGCATCAAGATCGTCGTGCTTTCCGGGCAAAGCGACGAAACCAACGCGCGCCACGCGCGCACGCTTGGCGCCATCGAGTTCGTCGCCAAGCCGTGCGAGCCGGAGACGTTGAAGGAGCTCCTGCAGCGCGCGCTCGAGATCCGCGACGCGGAACTCGGCGCCGCACCCGACGGAGGACTGCTCGGCAGAAGCCTGCTCGTCGAGAAGCTGCGGCAGCAGATCGGCCAGTTCGCCGATGCCCCGTTTCCGGTGCTGATCGAGGGTGAGTCGGGCAGCGGCAAGGAGCTGGTGGCGAAATCGCTGCATCGAATGAGCCATCGCGCGGCACGGCCGTTCCTCGCGCTCAACTGCGCCGCCATTTCCCCCACGCTCGTCGAGCCCACGCTCTTTGGATATGCCAAGGGCGCGTTCACGGGGGCGACTGCCGCGCGCTCGGGTTATTTCGAGGACGCCAAGGACTCGACGCTGTTCCTGGACGAAATCGGCGAGCTGCCGCTCGAGCTGCAGGCGAAGCTGCTGCGCGTGCTGGAAAACGGCGAGTTCCAGCGCGTCGGCGAAACCCAGAGCCGCGTGTCCAATGCGCGGGTGATCGCCGCGACCAACCGCGACATGCGCGCCGAAATCCGGGCCAGCCGCTTCCGCGCCGATCTCTACCACCGGCTGTCGGTCTTCACCATCGGCGTGCCGGCGCTGCGCGACCTCGGCGACGACAAATGCCTGCTGCTCGATCACTATCGGGAGTTCTACGCGCAGCAGGCGCACGTCGATGCGTTCGACCTCGACCGCAACGCGATGGACCTGTGGCTCGACTACAGTTTTCCGGGCAACGTGCGCGAATTGCGCAACATCATCATCCGGCTCACCACGAAGCACGCGGGGCAGAAGGTCACTGCGGCGCAACTGCAGTCCGAGCTGGACATGGAGAGCATGGAGATCGACCTGCCCGGGCTGCCGGCCGGCCAGGACTTCAAGGCGCTGCTCGATGCCGCCCGCCGTCAACTGCAGGTTCAGAAGAATTTCAATCTCGACCACATCCTCCGGCAATGGGAGCGCAGCTACGTCGAGGCGGCGCTCACGATCACGCAGGGCAACCTCACGCAGGCGGCCAGGCTGCTCGGCATCCACCGCACCACGCTCTACAGCCGGATGCAGAACTACGCGAACGAAGGCGGGCCCGGGGCGCCGCATCCTTCCGCAAAATGACGGTGATCATCCGGCCATAGGGCATGACCGCGAGGGAATATGTATTACAGTCATTTCGGACTGAACCAGGCGCCGTTCAAGATTACGCCCAACACCGAGTTCTTTTTCAGCGGCGGCAATCGCGGCCCGATTCTGGAGGCGCTGATCTACGCGGTGACCAGCGGTGAGGGCATCGTCAAGGTCACCGGCGAAGTCGGCAGCGGCAAGACCATGCTGTGCAACATGCTGCAGACCCGGCTGCCCCCGCGTATCGAGACGGTCTACCTCCCGCATCCCAGCGTCGCGCCCGAGGAAATCCTGCACGCGATCGCCTTCGAGCTGCAGCTCGGCATCGAGCGCACGGCGCCCCGGCTCGAGATCATGCACCTGCTGCAGGACTATCTGCTCAAACGCCACGCCGAAGGCAAAAGGGTGGTGGTGTTCGTCGAGGAGTCGCAGAGCATGCCGCTGGCGACTCTCGAGGAAATCCGGCTGCTGTCCAACCTCGAAACGCGCGACGACAAGCTGCTGCAGATCGTGCTTTTCGGTCAGCCCGAACTCGATGAGAATCTGCGGCGGCCCAACATTCGCCAGTTGCGGGAGCGCATCACTCACAGCTTCCGGCTCGAACCGCTCACCGCGGAAGAGATACGCGAATACCTGATGTTCCGCATGCGGGCGGCCGGCTACCGCGGGCCGGACCTGTTCTCCTCTGCGGTCGTGAAGCTCGTCGCGCGCGCGTCGAACGGGCTCACGCGCCGCGTCAATGTGATCGCGGACAAGGCGCTGCTGGCGGCTTTTTCGGAAAACACCCACAACATCAGGCCACGGCACATCAAAGCGGCGGTGCGTGACAGTGAATTCAGCCAGGACCGGCGATTCGCGGTACGATCACGGTTTCCATGGGCAGCGGCGCTCGTGCTGGCGGGCGCGGCGATCGGCGCGGTCATTTATGCCCTGATCAGCCATAGCGGCAGGGGTGATGCGCAGGGCGGCGCCGAGGCGCAGTCCCCCGCGCCGAGCGCGGGACGCGCAGCACCTGCCGCCATGACCACCCCGATCCCGACGCGAGCCCATGCCGGCGGCCTGGACGCGGGCGGCACGGAGACGGCGATACCCGCAAGCCCGGCGGCGAGCACGGCTGCGCCCGCGCTCGTCCAGCCGGGCACCGAGTCCGGTCTTGTCGGGCAACGTCTCGCCGCAACCCGCGCATGGCTGGCAGACGCCGAAGAGACGACCTACAGTATTCAGCTGCTCGGCGCGGACAGCGAGGAGCAGCTCACACGCCATCTCAACGACATCGCAAAATTCATTGAAATAAATGGGGTTTTTTTGTATCGTACGGTAGCTAATCGCAAGGCGTCGCTGACGGTTTTGTACGGCAGCTTCAGCGACCGCCGCGCGGCGCAGGACGCGCTCGAGAAGTTGCCGCCGGCGCTCAAGGCGAATCGGCCGATCCTGCGCACCGTTCGCGGAATTCGCACGGAGATCGAGCGGCATCAGCGCTCTTGATCGAAGCGCGACGGCAGGAACGAATTGCTGAATCGTGCGTGTTGGCGGTTGAGCGGGGGATGACAATGCAAGCAGAGTTTGCGGCTGGTCGCGCACCGTCGTGCACAGTATCTCCAGCGTTGCCTGAATTCACCTCGCTTTCGCTCGCGCCCGACGGGAGGAATCCTGCCGTTGCCTGCGGCCTGTTCCTCATGTTCATGCTTGCGGGTTGCGCCAACATCCGCCCCGACGTTCCCCCATCCGAGGGCCACATCGCCGCACCGCCGGTGAAGCCGGAACCTGAAAGAGCGATTCCCCCGCCGGCCCGGGTGACGACCTTCGTGCCGCCACCCAGACCGGCCGTGAAGCCGCAAACTTACAGCGTCGTCGTCAACGAAGTACCGGTGAAGGAGTTGTTGCTGGCGCTCGCGCGGGACACGAAGCAGAACATCGACATCCATTCCGGCCTGCGGGGGCTGGTAAGCCTCAACGCCATCAATGAAACGCTGCCGGCGATCCTCGATCGCATCGCCAGGCAGGTCAACATGCGCTACCGCATCGAAGGCAACACCATCGTCGTATCTCCCGACACGCCGCACCTGCGCACTTACCGCGTCAATTACGTGAACATGACGCGCGATACGACCTCAACGATCGGGGTATCGGGTGAACTCACGGCGGCCGGCGGCGGCGCGGCCGGCGCCGCCGCGGGGAGATCCGGCGGCACGCCGGGAACCGCCGGGGGTTCGAGCACCGTCGTGCGCACGGTGTCCAACAACAACTTCTGGGAACAATTGCGCGAAAACATTCGCGCGATACTCGCTTCGACGCGCGCGAGCAGCCTCACTGCGGAAGAAAAGGCGAAGATCGCGGAGGAACAGCGCGCGGCACGGGACACCGCGTTGAAGCAGGCCGAAGCGGTGGCGCGCGCCGGCCAGGGCGCGACGACGCTTTTCGCCGCGGCCTTCCGCGGCACGCCCGCATCCCAGGCGCCGGATGCGCGGGATGACGTGATCGTCAATCCGGTGAGCGGTACCGTCAGCGTCATCGCCACCGAGCGCCAGCACAACCTCGTCCAGCAGCACCTGGACAGCATCACGGCGGCCGCGCAGCGCCAGGTGCTGATCGAAGCGACCATCGTCGAAGTCCAGCTCTCGCAGGCCTATCAGGGCGGGGTCGACTGGAGCCGGATCTCCACGAGCGGCGGCATCGCCTTCAGCCAGGCGTTGCTGGGAAGCAATCTCGCCACCGCGCCGTTCTTCGCCCTGTTCTTCAACCAGAACAACCAGCGCACGGGCGATATCAGCCTGACCATCAAGCTGCTCGAACAATTTGGCCAGACGCGCGTGCTGTCGAGTCCCAAGCTGATGGCGCTCAACAACCAGACAGCGCTGCTCAAGGTCGTGGACAACGTGGTGTATTTCGAGCTGCAGGCGCAGACCAACACCACGCAGGGAGTGGCGACCACCACGTTCAACAGCACACCCAAGTTCGTGTCGGTCGGGGTGGTGATGGGCGTCACGCCCCAGATCAACGACGATGGCCGCGTGTCGCTCACGGTGCGGCCGACGATCTCGCGGGTCCTGCGCTTCGTGAACGATCCCAATCCCAGCCTGGTCGTCGGCGGCCAGCAGATTCAGAATCCGGTCCCGGAGATCCAGATCCGCGAAATGGAGTCCGTGCTGCAGGTCGGCAGCGGCCAGACGGTCATCCTCGGCGGACTCATGCAGAACGAAACCAGGCGCGATCGCGACCAAGTCCCGGTCGCGGGAAGCCAGCCGCAAGTCGGCGAGGCGTTTGCGTTCCGCGACGAGAGAGCCACGAAAAACGAGTTGGTCATCTTCCTGCGCACGACGGTGATCTCCAATCCATCGCTGGCGAGCGACGAACTCAAGTTTTTCCAGCGCTACCTGCCTCAGACCGGGAATTCACCCGCAGAGAAAACCGGCGCTGCGCAATGAGTCTGCTCATGAAGGCCTTGGAAAAGGCCGCGAAAGACCGGGGCGAAGCACGAACGGATCAGGGCTCGCCCGCGACCGTCACCGAACCGCGACCCGAGCTCTCGCTCGCGCTCGAGCTGCTGGCGGCGGACACGCCCTCCCCGCGGCTGAAGGATGAGTCCCCGTCCGGGCCCGGTGGCGGACCCCGCGCTTCCGCCGCACCACCATTGCGCGAACAAAAACGGGCTGCAACCTCGATGCAGGCAGGAGGCGGGGGTGTCACCGCGTTCGTGCGTGCCCGCCCGCTGGTCGTGGTCAGCGTTTGCGCGGCACTGTTCGCCGCCGGTTTCGGAATCTACGTCTACCTGCAGATTTACCATCCCGCCCTCTTCATCACTCCGTCACCCGGAGCCGGGCAACCCTCGTCTCTCGTCCAGGCACCTACCCCGGCGCCACCCCCTCCCGCGACAGTGGTGCCGCCGATTCCCGCCTCCACTTTGCTGGAATCGAGCATTCCGGAGCCGTCGTCGCGCCCGACCGCTCCTCCTGCAACCATCCCGGCGCCCGCGCCCAGGCCGGCCGCCGCACCGGTTCCGCAGAAGGCGGAAGCGGCAGCACCCCGCAACACCATCGTCGTGAGCCGCGGCAGCGCGGCACCGGCGATCAGCGCACCGCTCGCGGAAGCGTACGCCGCGCTCCAGGCGGGCCGCCTGGATGCTGCCCGCGAGCTGTACGGCCAGCTCGTGCGCGTCGAGCCGCAGAACGTTGACGCTCTGCTCGGACTTGCCGCGATTGCCACGCAGGAAGGCAGGACCGGGGATGCCACGAAGCATTATCTCGCCATCCTCGAACTCGATCCCCGCCACGCGCTGGCCCAGTCGGGCCTGATCGGTCTGATGGGGCGCGCCGATCCGCTCGCCGCGGAGACGCGTCTGAAACAGATCATCGCGCGGGAACCCTCCGCTTTCCTCTACTTCACGTTGGGCAATCTCTATGCGGACCAGTCTCTCTGGGCGCAGGCGCAGCAGGCCTATTTCCAGGCGCACCATCGGGATGCGGCTAATCCCGACTATGCCTACAACCTGGCGGTCGGGCTCGAGCACCTGGACCAGCCGCGGCTCGCCCTTGATTTTTATCGCCGGGCCGTGGAACTGGCCTCAGCCCGGGGACATGCCAACTTCAACTCCGCCCTGGCCCGGGAACGCATCGGCAAACTCGCCGCGCAATCGGAATAGGTGGCCAAGGTGAAGCGTGGCTGAACAGCGCAAGAAATTCAGACTCGGCGATCTGCTGGTACAGCAAGGGTTGATTACCACCGATCAGCTGGCGATCGCGCTCGCCGAGCAGCGCCACAGCAACGTTCCGATCGGGCGCCTGCTGGTGAGGCTCGGGTTCGTCACCGAGACCGCGATCCGCGACATCATGGCGCGCACGATCGGCCAGGAGTCGATCGACCTCTCTCAGGTCGTGGCCGACTCCGAAGCGCTGAAGATGGTGCCCCAGGAATTCGCCCGCCGCAATCGCATCCTGCCGATCGCCTACGAGCCGGTCGAGCGCGTTCTGACCATTGCGACCGCGGAAATTTTCAACGTCGTGGTCATGGACCAGTTGCGCGCGATGCTGGGCGGACAGATGGAGGTCAAGCCCCAGTTCGCGAGCGAAGCCCAGCTCGAGAACTATATCGACCAGTTCTACGGCTACGAACTCTCGGTGGACGGCATTCTGCACGAGATCGAGACCGGCGAGATCGATTACGAGAGCCTGCAGGCCGGCGGCGACGAATACACGCAGCCCATGGTGCGGCTCGTCAACGCGCTGCTGGTGGATGCGGTCAAGCGCGGGGCCTCCGATATCCATTTCGAGCCCGAGTATGCGTTCATGCGCATTCGTTACCGCATCGACGGCGTGCTGGAAACCGTGCGCAGCCTGCACAAAAGCTACATGCCCGGCATCACTGTCCGGCTCAAGGTCGTGAGCGACATGAACATCGCGGAAACCCGTGCCCCGCAGGATGGGCGGCTGTCGTTGACGCTCTCCGGGCGCCAGGTGGACTTCCGGGTCTCGACCCAGCCCACGATCTACGGCGAGAACGTCGTTTTGCGGGTGCTCGATCGCGAAAAATCGATCATCAGCCTCGACCGCATGAACCTCTCCGCGGACACGCTGGCGAAGCTCAAGCTCATGCTCGCGCGCCCGGAAGGTATCCTCATCGTGACGGGTCCCACCGGCAGCGGCAAGACCACCACCCTCTATTCGCTGCTCGCGGAGGTCAACGACGAAACCGTCAACATCATGACGCTCGAGGATCCCGTCGAGTATCCCCTGACGCTCATGCGCCAGACCTCGGTCAACGAAGTGGCGCGGATGGATTTCGCGAACGGCATTCGTTCGATCATGCGCCAGGATCCCGACATCATTCTCGTGGGCGAAGTGCGCGACAAGGAAACCGCCGAAATGGCGTTCCGCGCGGCGATGACCGGTCACCAGGTCTTCACCACCCTGCACACCAACTCCGCCCTTGGCGCCTTCCCGCGGTTGCTCGACATCGGCATCCAGCCCGATATCATGGCGGGCAACATCATCGGCGTCATCGCGCAGCGTCTCGTGCGCGTGCTCTGCGCGCATTGCAAGGAGGCTTACGCGCCGTCCCCGGAGGAGCGCCTGCTGCTGGGGCAGGTCGCGGAGTCGGTCTCGTACCTCTACCGCCCGGTCGGCTGCAAGCAATGCGAAAACAAGGGGTACAAGGGCCGGGCGGCGATCATGGAACTGCTCATCATGGACAGCGATCTGGACGAACTGGTCGCGCGCCGCGCGACGGTCAAGGAACTGCGAGCCGCCTCCATGGCCAAGGAATTCCGGACGCTGGCGAGAGAGGGCCTGCGGCGGGTGGCCGACGGCACCACCAGCCTTGCCGAGGTATCGCGCGAGGTGGATTTGACCGGACGCTACGACTGATACGGAATGATGGACACGGTCCCGATCTTCCCCAAGGCCCGGCCCGTCATTCATCGTTCATCATTCATCATTCGTCATTAGCGCCCCATGCCCTCATACCAGTACAAGGCGGTGGACAGGGGAGGCAGGCCGGCGCGCGGTGCGCTCGATGCGGTCAACGAGATCGATCTCGAACTGCGCCTGCGGCGCATGGGTCTCGATCTCATTACCTACCGGCAGCTCGATCAGAAAGTCTCCAGGTTCGCCAACAGCGGCAGGATCACGCGCCAGGACCTGATCAACTTCTGCTTCGACATGGAGCAGATGAGCCGGTCCGGCATCCCCCTGATCGACGGCCTGCGCGACCTGCGCGACACCATCGACAGTCCGCGCTTGCGCGAAGTGCTGACCGCCATGACCGAGGACATGGAGGGCGGCAAGGTCATGTCGCAGTGCATGGCCGCGCACCCCGGCGTCTTCGACAACGTGTTCGTGAGCCTGGTCCGCGCCGGCGAGCAAACCGGCCGCATGGCCGAGGTGTTCGAAAATCTCGCCGCATCGCTCAAATGGCAGGACGAGCTCGTGTCCCAGACGCAGCGCCTGCTGATCTATCCTGCGATGGTGCTGATCGTCGTGATCGCGGTGGTCGCGTTCCTGCTGGTGTTTCTGGTGCCGCAGGTCGTGTCGCTGCTGAAGACCATGGGCATCGCGCTGCCGGTGCAGACCCGGGTGCTGATATTCGCGTCCAACCTCGTGATCGACTACTGGCCGCTCGTCCTCGGCGCACCCGCGGCGGCGGCCGCGGCGCTCGTCTTCGTCGTGCGGCGCAATCCGGTCGCGGCGTATATGTGGGATTACACGAAACTCCATGTCCCGCTGACCGGCCCCATCCTGCAGAAGATCATCCTCGCGCGCTTCGCCAACTTCTTCGCGCTGATGTACCAGTCGGGCATCACGGTGCTCGAAGCGCTCAGGACATGCGAGTCCATCGTCGATAACCGCGTGATCGCCGACGGCGTGATGCGCGCGGGACAGCAGATCACGGCGGGCGACAACCTGACCGAGGCGTTCCGTAATCTCGGCATGTTCCCCCCTCTCGTCATCCGCATGCTGCACGTGGGAGAGAACACGGGCGCGCTCGACACCGCGTTGAACAACGTCAGTTACTTCTACACCCGCGACGTGCGCGAATCCGTCGACAAGGCACTCAAGCTGCTCGAGCCCACGCTCACGCTCGGCCTCGGCGTGCTGCTCGCGCTGATCCTGTGGTCGGTGCTCTCCCCGGTGTATGATATTTTGGGCAAGCTGAAGTTCTAGCGAATGGCTGACAAAATCCTGATCTGCATTTCGGCCCAGCAGGCGACTGCGGCGCGTTGGCACGGCCGCCGGTTGATGGAGTGCCAGGTATTTTCCGGCGACGATGCCGGCATTGCGGCGTTCGAGGAATTCCTGGCGCCGTTCACGGGCGTGCCGGCGCATTTCATGGTCGACGCCGTCGAGGAGGACTACCGCTTCGAGACCTTGCCGCACGCCTTCGGCTCCGACCGGACCGACATGGTCCGCCGCAAGCTGAGGCAGCACTACCGCAACACGCCTTACATGAACGCATGGCTGCTGGGGCGCGACAGCGGCAGGCGTCGCGACGACCGCTTTCTGTTCTCGGCGCTGACGAACCCCGATCTCGTCGGCGGCTGGCTGCAGGCGGCGGCCGCGCGCAGCCTGCCGATCGCCGGCATCTTTCTGCTGCCCATGGTGAGCACGGCGCTCATCGAGGAGCTGCGGCTGAAGGCGCCCAACCTGCTCCTGGTCTCGCAGCACAGCGGGGGGCTGAGGCTCACCTTTTGCCGCGAACGCCAGTTCCGGCTGAGCCGGCTTACGCGCGGCGAGATCGGGAAAACGGGCAACCGCGCGCAATTCATCGCCGACGAGATTTCGAACACCCGTGTTTATCTTCACGCGCTGCGCGCGGCGCGGCTCGATGAGCAGTTGACGGTGGGCCTTCTCGACCGCAACGACGAGCTGATCGAAGCGGCACGGAGCATCGCCAGCGATAATCCGAGTCTGGAATGCGTGCGTCTCGGCCGAGCCGAGATCGCTTCCCGGCTCAATATCGCGGAGCCGTTGCTCCGCCTCACGGCGGATGTGATGTTTCTTCAGTTGCTCGGACTGAGAACGCCCGCCGGCAATCTCGCGCCGGCCAACGTAACGGTCGGCTTCCGGCGACACCAGGTGCGCCGTGGAGTCCATGCCGCCGCGGCGGTGGCGGCGCTTGTCGCCGCCGGCTGGAGCGGACTCAACCTGTGGCAGGTCGTCGACACGCGCTCGCAGGTAGCGGAGGCGGCGCGGCACACGGCGCAGCTGCAGCGGCTGTATGAGGAAGCGACCCGGCAGTTTCCGGCGGCACCGACTTCCGCGGAGAATCTCAGGAAGGCGGTCGAGCTCGCGCAAAGGCTGCGGGACATCGCGCGCGCGCCGGACAGGTTCATGAACGTGGTGAGCCGGGCGCTCGAGCGGAGCCCGGATATCGTGATCGCCGAACTGGGGTGGAAGCACGGCGCTTCCGAAGTCGACGCCGCCGGATCCCGGACGCGCGCATCAGGGGTGATTGCGCCTCCCGCGACCGGGGCCGCGCGCACGCAGAGCGGCTTGGTCGGCGGCGAAGTGCGGCCCTTCCGCGGCGATTATCGCGCGGCGACCGAAGCGATCAACGCCTTTGCCAAGCGGCTCGCGGGAGACCCGGCGGTGGCGGAAGTGCGGGTGGTCAAGCTGCCGCTCAACATCGATCCGGCGCTGGCGCTCTCGGGCAACACTCTCGACAGCCGCGATCCATCGGGCAGCGCGGATTTCAGACTGCTTGTCGTGTTGAAGCCCAACGTATGACCGTCACGGACCTGAAGACACTGCGGGCGCCCTTGCTCGTATTGGCGATGACGGTGGTCGCCGCGGCGGCGGCAGTCTTTTATACGGACAATCTGCTTGAGCAGTCCCGCCGGGACCTCGCCCGGCATGAGGCGCAGTTGCGGGAGGCGCGCACCCGGCTCTACCGGTCGGGTGAGGAAAAGGAGGCCATTTCCCGCTATCTCGGCGCATACCGGCAGCTGCAGCACGCCGGTTTCATCGGCGAGGAGCAACGCATCAACTGGCTGGATGGGTTGCGCCTCGCCAACGAGAGAACGGAACTCTTCGGCGTTGATTATCAGATCAACGCGCAGCGGCCCTACCCTTACGCGGCCGCACTGGACGCCGGGCCGATCGCTCTGAATCAGTCGGTGATGAAGCTGCGCTTTCGTCTTCTGCACGAGGAGGATCTGATGCGGTTCTTCACTGCACTTGCGGCAACGGGCGCCGGGGTGTTTCTTGTCGACGAATGCACGCTGAAGCGTATCGACACGGGCGCGGTATCCCGCGTTCAGCCGAACCTCCTCGCGGAATGCGACTTATCGTGGATCACGGCCAAACCCGCCGTTGTGGAGAGGAAACCGTGAGGTGCGTTCTGCCGTTGCTCGGGCTTGTCCTGGCGATCGGCGATGCGTGCGGCGCGGAGCCGCTCGGCCGGCTCTTTTTTACGCCCGCGCAACGCGCGCAACTCGACGCCGCCCGCGGCGACAAGCTTCGCGCGCCTCTCGCGGCCGAACCGGAGGAGGCGCCGCGGGCGCCGGAGGTCGTCACGTATGGCGGCCTGGTACGGCGCAGCGACGGCAAGACGACGGTGTGGATCAACGATCGGCCCACGGACGACGGGACAGGCGCCACCGGGTCGCCGGTCAGGAGCCGTGTACGCCCTGACGGCAGCATCAACCTGCTCGTGCCGCAGGCCAACCGCAGCGTCGATCTGAAAGTCGGCCAAAGCGTGGAGATCGTCTCGGGACGCATCGCCGAGCCCTACGCCCGCGAGCCTGCCCCGCAACCGGCCTCCAGGGCAGCGAGCCCCGAGCGCGCGGCACAGGGCCGGGCAGATGGCACGTTGCCAGGCCCCTCGGGTCCGCGCAGGGACGGGGACGAGCATGAGCAGGATCGGCGCTGAGCCACGGCGCCGGCAGTCCGTTCAACGCGGACAGGTGCTGCTGGCGATGCTCGCGATTCTCGGAATTGCCGCCGGTGCTCTTATCTACGCAACGGTCAGCCCGGCTTCCCTCACCATCGAGAATGAGAAAAAGACTGCTGCCGCGCTGGCGCAAGCGAAGGATGCGCTCATCGGCCGCGCCGCCGCCGACCAGAATCGCCCCGGAAGCCTTCCCTGTCCCGACCTGGTAACAAATATCCCCGGAACCAACATTCCGAACGACGGCATCGCCGATCTCCTGGTTGGAAACGAGTGCCCCAGCTACATCGGCCGGCTGCCATGGCGCACTCTCGGTCTTCCGGATCTGCGCGACAGCAGCGGTGAAAGATTATGGTATGCGCTCTCCCGGACGTTCCGGGACGACGATTCCGCGCAACCGATCAACAGCGATACCGCCGGCGAGCTTACCGTCAACAGCGGCTCCGCCACCCTCAGCGGAGTGATCGCCGTTGTGCTCGCGCCCGGCGGGGCGGCAGGCTCGCAGGCACGGGACGCCGCCAACCAGAATACGGTTGCCCACTATCTCGAAGGCGGCAACGAAATTGCCGGCACGACCACTTTCACAGCCGGCGCGGTCAGCGGCAGCGCCAACGATCGGCTGCTCGCCGTCACGAGCGATGCGTTGTTCCCGGTGGTTGAAATGCGGGTCGCGCGCGAGGTTCGCGCTTTTCTCGCGGCGTATTTCGACATCAACGGCTACTACCCGTTCGCCAACAGCTATTCCGACAACAGTTACGGCTGCACGCCCCTCCTGACGAGCGGGCGGATCCCCCAGCCCGGCGTGCCGCTGGGCCAGCCCATATCCGCCACATGCCCCGGGCTCGCGGACTGGCAGTCGCCGGGCCCGGCGCAGCCTCCGGCTTGGTTTGCCGCCAACAACTGGCACCGGCTGACGCACTATTCCATGGCGCCGGCATGCGGTTACCCGAACTCGCTCGGAAGTTGCTTCGGCGCCGGAGGCCTGCTCACGGTTCAGGGTATGCCGGTACCGAACGACGACAAGCGCGCGGTAGTGATCGTGACGGGACGCGCATTCCCGGGCCAGTCACGGCCATGCGCCACACCGGATGACTGTCTCGAGGACCCGGAGAACACGAACGGCGATGGCGTTTTCGTCAAGCCGGTGCTGTCTCCCGCCAACAACGACCGGCTCGTGATCGTCTCCCCCTGAGCCTGCTGCGATGAAACGGTCAAGCGGCTTCACATTGGTGGAAATGGCAGTGGTGATCTTCATCATTACCCTGCTGCTTGGCAGCATTCTGGTTCCGCTTGCCACCCAGGTCGAGCAGAAGCAAATAAGCGATACACAGAAAACACTCGACGAAATCAGGGAAGCCCTGGTCGGGTTCGCGCTCGTGAACGGATATCTGCCCTGCCCCGACACCAATGATGACGGGGCCGAAGACGTGAACGCCGGCACCGGGCGGTGCGGTACCGTTGCAGGCGGCATCGCCACCGGAAACCTGCCGTGGGCGACTGTGGGTGTCGCCGGCACCGATGCATGGAGCAACCGCTTCCGTTACGTCCTGAACGAACGCTACGCCTGGCGCCCGCCCGCCGCCCTGATCAACCTGAGCGGTGGCGGAACCGACGTGCGGGTATGTCAAGCGGCGAACTGCGGCGGGACCGGCACCGCCGTGGTCGCGGTGATCGTGTCGCACGGCAAGAACGGTTACGGCGCGACGAACAGTCTGTCCGGCACCACGAATCCGAGCCCGACCGGGGCCGATGAGCTCGAAAATACCGACGCCGACCGGGAGGTCGTGAGCCGCGCCATCTCCGCGCCCGAATCGTCCGCGGGGGAATTCGACGACATCGTGACGTCGCTGTCGCAATATATTCTTCTCAATCGCATGGTGGCGGCGGGCAGGCTGCCCTAACAGGCACGCGAGGGCGTGAGAACGTGAGAGCATAAGAGCGTCAGCGCGGAAGAGCGAGGTGGGACCTCGCACGAATTTCCGATCTCACGACTTCCCGACCTTCCGATCTCACGACCTCCCGGCTAGGATTCTTCCCCCGCCCGCGTCAGTGCGAAACACACGCGCCCGGGCTCATTTGCGGTGAGCGCAAGGCTGTATCCGAACCGCTCCGCCTGCCGCGCCGCCTGGTAGAGGCCGATGCCCAGTCCCGTCCCGGAACTCACCGGCGTCGCAAACAACTGCGCCACGATGCTCCTGGCGACGGCAGCGCCGTTATCGCACACGGTGAGCGTGCCGCCGCGGGCCGCGGAAAACGTCACGCGCACTTCGAACGCTTCGCCGTCCGTCTGCTTGCGGAGCGCGTTCTCGATGAGGTTGTCGGCGGCGCTGTCGAAAAGCTCCGACGGGATGCGCGCCTTCGCCGCGACGCCGTCCGCGGTGAAGCGGATGTTGCGCCCGTCGTGGCGCTGGACCAGTCCCTCCCACCAGATCGCCGCGTCGACCTCGCCCGCGTCGACGTCCTGCGGCTTCCTGAGCTTGTCGAGCGTGGTGTTGAGCCGCCGGGTGATCTGCGGCAACTGCCGCTGCATCAACGCCTGCAACGCGGCTGCCTGATCGGCGCCGCTCGTCTCGGCCGCAACGCACAGCGAGCGCAACGACTGCAGCAGATTCTTGACGTCGTGGGTGAGGCGCGCCCCGGTTTCGTAGATCGCCTGCGCGTAAGCGCTCTGGCGCTGGATCTGCTCGCGCCGCTTGGCGTCATAAAAATGCCCCACCATTTGCGCGAGCAGCTTCAGGTGCAGCAGCAAGGCCGGCGTCAGCGGCCACCGCGTGAAAATTCTCAGCTCCACATCGCGGGTGGAGCATTCGGCAGCGTGGTCCGTGCGGACGCCGAACTCGCCCTCCCCGACCTGCGATTTCCACTCCACGCCGCTTACCCACGGCAACTCGAGCATGTGCTGCAGCGCCGACGCCAGGAAGCGCGGGGGCTGCGACTCCTCCTCGGCGAGTTCCGCGAGCTGCTGCACCCAGCGCTCGAACGGGAGGCCGAGGCTCATCAGATAGCGCGAGAGCAGGTGCCCGATGCCGGTGAAGCCGCCGCGCGGATTCCACAGCCAGGACAAAGCGACCAGCACGAGCGCGATCACGAACAGTGTCTGAACCAACGCCACCGGGTAGTCGCTGCGACTGACTTCCTTCACGACGAAGCTGCCAAGCACCAAGGCCACGACCAGCAGGAACAGGAGCACGATGTAGAAGAGGTCCACCGCGACCGGCGCCGCCGAACGCCGCGACTCGAAACGCATGAGAACGATCCCGAACGGTATGACGGGCAACGCGTAGCGCACCATGTCCTGGACCCAGCCGTGGACGCGCTCCGCAAAAAGCTGCGGCACCACCCACATGAGCAGAATGGAAAGCAGATAGAACGCCGCCAGGATCGACACCAGCCGCTGCCGCCGATCGGTGGTTCCCGGGACCGATCCGCCGATCAGGCCGAACAGCACGGCAAGCCACACTGCCATCAGCCACCAGCTGTTCAGCGCCACGAGCAGCACCCCCACCAACACCACCAGCAGCGCATGCCGGAGCTCGACGTCGCGCTCGCCACGCCACACCGGCTGCCACAGCAGGAACAGGCCGAAATGCGCGAGCAGGAAGGCCCGCGCCCACCACTCCTGGATGTCCCAGGCGAGCGCGGCATGCAGCGCGAGCAGCATCGATCCCATCCACCACTGCGGGTAAGCGGCGATGAAACGCTGCTGGGGGGTGGCCGCGGTCGTGTTCACGCCGGTCCGTCCTCCGCCGGCGCGGCGTTCGCCGAACTTTCGTTATACTCTCGCTGCATTCGCATCCCATGCCCATGACCGGTCAGATCACAACCATCGCCCGCTGTACGCTGCTCGAAGCACGCCGCACGCGGCTGCCGGAACTCGTCCTCGCCGCGATCGTGTTTCTCGTCGCCGCCGGCTTTTTCACGCAAGAGATCGCGATCACGGAAAGCGCGCGCGTTCGGGCCGGCATGTATGCCTCCGGCATGCGGCTCGCCGCGGTGTTCATCGCCGGGCTCTACGTGCTCGTGAGCGTCATGCGCGAATTCAACGACAAGGGCCTCGATGTGGTGCTCGCACTCGATGTGCCGCGCGCCCATTATATCCTCGGCAAGCTCGCCGGTTTTCTCATCATCGGCGTTCTGGTCGCCGCCGCCGCAAGCCTGCCGCTCGCGGGGTTCGCAACACCGGAATCCGCGCTGCAGTGGGGGATTTCACTCGCGCTCGAGCTCGGCATCGTGATCGCGTTCGCATTGTTTTGCGTCGTGACTTTCAATCAGCTCATGCCCGCGGCGAGTTTCGTCCTCGCATTTTACCTGCTGGCGCGGACCCTGACGGCAATCCGCCTGATGAGCGCCCATCCGCTCACCGGCGAAGACGCCGCGTCGCGCCAGGTGATTCGGTTCGTCGTGGAGGGCCTGGGACTGATCGTGCCCGCCTTCGACCGCTGGACCCGGACCGCGTGGGTGGCCGATCAGCATGCGAGCTGGCCGGACATCGGGTCGCTGTGCGCCAGCGGCATCCTTTACATCACCCTGCTCGCCGCCGCAACCATGTTCGACTTCCATCGCAGGAATTTCTGATGTCCGAACGCCGCATAAGCGCCGTCCCGGCGCCGGTTCTCGTCGTGCTGGGCGCGGCGCTCATCGTTCAAATCGCGTCCGAAGCCGGGCGTCCTTCGCCGCTGGCGCGCGCCGAGGCGCTGCCGGTGCCGCCGCGCCCCGCCATGGCAAGAATGGCAAGCCTGGATGAACCCATCGCCGCGGCATATGCGCTCACGCTTTATCTGCAGGCATTCGATAATCAGCCCGGAATCAGCATCCCGTTCCGCCACCTGGATTACCCGCGCGTCGTGAGCTGGCTCGATACCATTCTCAACCTCGATCCATACACCCGGTACCCGCTGCTGATGGCTTCCCACCTCTATGCGCAGGTGCCGGATGAGACCCGGCAACGGCAAATGCTGGACTTCGTGCACCGCAGGTTCCGGGACGACCCGGACCGCCGTTGGCGCTGGCTGGCGCATGCGGTGATCGTCGCGAAACACCGGCTCAACGACACCGCGCTCGCGCTTGCCTACGCGCGAGACCTGGCGCGGCTCGCGCAAAAAGCACCCTCCTGGGCGCGCCAGATGCGGATTTTCATTCTCGAAGAGACGGGCGAGTTCGAGAGTGCCAGCGTCCTGCTCGGTGGACTGCTGGCGAGCGGGGAGATTACCGATGCGAACGAAATACGATTCCTCACGCAGCGGCTGGAAGTCATGAAGGCCGGCGAAAAATCGTCATTACCGTCGAAAAATTGACGGTTGCATCGGTCTTCACGGCGGGTTTTCCCGGACTTTGGCGATCCGCGCCGCGGTATGCACCCAACGACCCGAAAAGCGCTTTTTTGAATGCGCTGATGAAATTCTCCTATTAATCAGGAAATTGAACCTCTACGCCCGGCTCGCGGTCGTCTTTACAGTGTTCGCTTGCAGGTCCGGCACAAACGCGCGCGGCGGGATATCTCAATGGCATATTTCTTGCGCGGTTTTTGCCGCTACGCCATGCCAACCACCGCGAAAGGGGGAATCGTGAACAGGCAAGAGGGGTTTACCTTGATCGAGATCGCGATCGTGCTGGTGATCATCGGTCTGCTGCTCGGGGGCGTGCTGAAAGGCCAGGAACTCATCACCAGCGCGCGCGTGCGGAATCTTATTTCGCAGCAGGACGGCTACAAGGCGGCCTATTTCGGGTTCCTCGACCGTTATCGGTCCCTGCCGGGGGATTACACGCAGGCGACGACCAATATCGCCGGCGCCACGCAGAACGGAAACGGCAACGGTCGCATCGAAAGCACGACCACCCCGCGCGAGGACACCCTGGTGTGGGAGCATCTGTCGCGAGCCGGATTCATCACCGGCACCTACACCTACAATGCGACCCCCGCCGATACCTCGAATCCCAAGAACCCTTACGCGGTCTACCAGCAACTGATCTACGACAGCGCGTACGGACCCGGCGGGGGCACGCCGGCGGCGAAGCACAATCTGAAGACGGGCGCCCAGATCCCGGTCGAGATCATCGCCGAAGTGGATCGGAAAATCGACGACGGATTGCCGAATACGGGAGCATTCCAGTTCTCGTCGTATCAAGGCAACGCGGCGGCGGCGCCGCAGGATAACGGCGCGAACAACTGCACCAGCGGCACTGCGGCCACCGCGACCTGGAACGCCACCAACGGCAATACCAACTGCGGCGCGGCAAGCCTGTTCTAGGACGGCGTGCGCCGCGAATGCAGGAAAGCCCGCCGCGCGCGGGCTTTTTTGCGCCCCTCGCTCAACCCTGAAGCAGCTTCATTTCCGCCGCCGCCAGATCTTCCGCCGTTCCGAGCAGCACCACGACATCCCCCTCCTCGACGCGCGTCCCGGCGACCGGGGTTACGGTGCGCACGTTGCGCCGGCGCACCGCCGTCACTTCCACTCCCAGGCTCGCGACGTCGATCTCGCCCAGCGACTTGCCGATGGCCGCGGCGCCCGGCACGACCATGACCGAGTGCAGCCGCGGCTGAGCCGACTGATCCTCCGCATCATCTTCGTCGGTCACGCCGCGGTAAAAACCGCGGAACAGACTGTAGCGGCGCACCCGCGTCTCCCGGATGCGGCGCAGGACACGGTTGAGCGGGGTGCCCAGCAGCATGAGGGTGCTCGACGCGAGCATCAGGCTGCCTTCCATGACTTCGGCGACGACTTCCGCCGCGCCAGCGCTTTTCAGCCGGTCGATTTCACTGTCATCGAGGGTGCGCACCACCACCGGCAGCCCCGGCCGGAGATGCTGCACGTGGCCCAGAATCTTCAGCGCGGAAGGCGTATCCGAGTAGGTGATGGCCAGCGCCCTGGCGCGCATGAGTCCGGCCGCCACCAGCACCTCGCGCCGCGCGGCGTCGCCGAAGACGACGCTCTCGCCGGCCGCCGCGGCCTCCCGGATGCGCTGCGGATCGACGTCGAGCGCGATGACCGGAATGTGTTCCTGCTCCAGGAATCGCGCGAGGTTCTGTCCGCTGCGGCCATAGCCGCAGATCACCACATGCCGGTCCGCCGTCATCGACCGCACCGCGATGTTGTGAAGTTGCATCGCGCGGCTCATCCAGTCCGCGGAAACCCAGCGCCGCACGAGAAATTCGCTGCGATCGATGATGAACGGGGCGATCAGCATCGAGAGCACCATCGCCGCCAGCACCGGCTGCAGGACGCCGGGGCCGAGCAGGCCCGCGTTGTCGGCATGCGCGAGCAGCACGAAGCCGAATTCCCCGCACGCGCCGAGCGCGAGGCCGGTGCGCAGTGCAACACCGGGATCGGCGCCGAACAGCCGCGCAAGCCCCAGAATCAGCAGCGTCTTGACCACGACCAGCGCAACCACCAGCGCGCTCACCCAGCCGCTTTCGACCACTATCCGCACGTCGAGCAGCATGCCGATGGTGACGAAAAACAGTCCGAGCAGCACGTCGCGAAAAGGCTTGATGTCCTCCTCGACCTGGTAGCGGTATTCGGTCTCCGAAATCAGCGCGCCGGCCACAAACGCCCCGAGTGCGAGCGAGAGCCCCGCAAGCTCGGTGACGAACGCCACGCCGAGCGTGACCAGCAGCACGTTGAGCACGAACAGCTCGGAGGATTTCTGCCGCGCCACCAGGTGAAACCAGGCGCGCATCGTGCGCTGGCCGATGAAAAGCAGCACGGCGAGCACGGCGGCGGCCTTGGCGAGCGCGATGCCGAGGTTCGCCAGCAGGTCCTCGGGCCGCGCGGCGAGCGCCGGAATGATGATCAGCAGCGGCACCACCGCGAGATCCTGGAAGAGCAGGATGCCGATGATCTGGCGCCCGTGGGGCGAATTCAGCTCGTAGCGCTCGGCGAGAAGCTTGGCCAGGATCGCGGTTGACGACATTGCCACCGCACCGCCCAGTACCACGCCCGCCTGCCACCCGATGCCGAGGGCCAGCGCAACCGCGAGCACGACGCCCAGGGTGATCAGCACCTGCGCCAGACCGAGGCCGAACACGATGCGGCGCATGGTGACGAGCTTGGGCAGGCTGAACTCCAGTCCGATGCTGAACATGAGGAACACGACGCCGATCTCCGCCAGCACGCGCACTTCCTCGGTGTCGCGGATCCAGCCCAGGGCGTGCGGCCCGATCGCCACGCCGACGATGAGGTAGCCCAGCAACGGCGGCATCCTGAGCGTGCGGCAGATCACCACCACCAGCACGGCCGTGGCGAGCAGGACGAGCACGGGTTCAAGCGTCGTTTCCATTTTTTCCTGCCGGTGGATCTCCCGGAATAATGCCCTATCGACAACGAATTGCAAGCGCGCCTGCGGTCGTTTCCGAGGAAGGAGGCACGCCCGTTCTGCTATACTTGCCGCCGATGAACGAACCGCAAACCACCGCGCTTTCCGACACGTCCGACGCCCTCGCGGTGGCGCGCGAAGTGCTGGAAATCGAAGCCAGGGCGATCTCGGATCTCATCGAACGGCTCGATCAGGATTTCGAGCGAGCGGTAGCGCTGATCCTCAACTGCAAGGGCCGCGTCGTCGTCAGCGGCATCGGCAAGTCGGGCCACATCGCGCGCAAGATCGCGTCCACGATGGCAAGCACGGGCACGCCCGCCTTCTTCGTGCATCCGGCGGAAGCGAGTCACGGCGATCTCGGCATGGTGACGCGCGACGACCTGTTGATCGCGCTTTCGAACTCGGGCGAGAGCGCGGAACTGCTGGCGATCGTACCGCTGCTCAAGCGGCAGGGCGCGAAGCTCATCGCGTTGACGGGCAATCCGCGCTCGAATCTCGCGCACGAAGCCGACGTGCACCTGTACGCCGGTGCCGAGAAGGAAGCCTGCCCTCTCAATCTCGCTCCGACCGCCAGCACCACGGCGGCGCTCGCCCTGGGAGACGCGCTCGCGGTGGCGCTGATGCAGGCGAAGGGTTTCACGCGCGACGAATTCGCGCGCTCCCACCCCGGCGGCACGCTGGGTCGCAGACTGCTCACCCACGTGCGGGACGTGATGCGCACCGGTGACAACGCGCCGCGCATCCCGCATACCGCCACGCTCATGGAAGGAATGCTCGAGATGTCGCGCGGGCGCATGGGCATGACGGCGGTTCTCGACGATGACGGGCGCGTCATCGGCATCTTCACCGACGGCGACCTGCGGCGCACCCTGGAAAAAGGCCACGATCTGCGCACTACGCCGATCGTGGACGCCATGACGCGCGGACCGCGCGTGATCGGTCCGGACAAGCTCGCCGCGGAGGGGGTCGAGATCATGGAACGCAACAAGGTCAACCAGCTTCTCGTGGTGGACCAGGATCAGCGCCTGCTGGGCGCTCTCAACATGCACGATCTGTTCCGGGCGAAAGTGATTTGACCGCCGAGCGTCGAGCGTGATTTCACCGGCTCGTTCCTGACACCAGATTCCAAACCCTCAACGCCCATCGGCATCCCTCATGCAGGATATCTACGACCGGGCCAGGCGCGTGCGCCTCGCCGTCTTCGATGTGGACGGCGTGCTCACCGACGGCGCGCTTTATTACACCGACGCCGGCACCGAGCTGAAGGCGTTCAACGTGCGCGACGGCCACGGCATGAAAATGCTGCGGGCGAGCCGCGTGCAGCTTGCGATCATCACCAGCCGGACCTCCCGGGCCGTGGCGCTGCGCGTGCAGGATCTCGGCATCGAGCTCCTCCATCAGGGCGCGGGCGACAAGCATGCAGCCTTTCGCGATCTGCTCGCCCGTTGCCGGCTCGACGCGGCATCCGCGTCGTACATGGGGGATGATGTCGTCGACCTGCCGGTGCTCAGGCGCTGCGGGCTCGCGGTATCCGTGCCGGACGCGCCGGCCGCAGTGCGGCGCGACGCGCATTACGTGACGCGCGCGCGTGGCGGACATGGAGCGGTACGCGAACTGTGCGAACTTATCATGCACGCGCAGGGAACTTTCGAAGCGCAGCTCGCGCCGTATCTGCAATAGGACCGCCCCGTCAACGCCGCCGCCAACCCATGAGCGACCGATTCACCGCATGGTTCCCGCTGCTGCTGCTTTCGGCGCTGGCGGCTCTCACGTTCTGGCTTGACCGCTTCGTGCAACCGCCGGCTGCCGGGCGCGCCGCCGTTGCCCGTCACGATCCCGACTATATCGTCGAGGGCCTGTCGGCGGTGCGCATGGCCCCCGACGGCAGAATCAAGCACACGCTGTTCGCCGAAAAAATGGTGCACTACCCCGACGACGACAGCACCCATCTGCAGTCCCCGAAATTCGTGAGCTATGCGGCGGTTCCGGCGCCGGTCACGATCACTTCGAGGGAAGCGCTGATTTCGAGCGAGGGAGAAAATATCTACTTCAGGGACGACGTGCTGGTCCGGCGCGCGGCTTACACCGACAAAAGCGAGCTCGTGATGCGCACGAGCTATCTCCACGTGATTCCGGACGACAACATCGCCCGCACGGATCGCGCGGTGACGCTTACCGACGCCAATACCGTCGTTAACGCGGTTGGCTTAGAATTGAACAGCGAGACCCAGGTTCTGAAACTGCTTTCCAGAGTCAAGGGCACCTACCATGATCCGAAAAAACGCGTGCGCCGGCCGGGCGGCTGACCGGGTCCGGCGTCGCCTCCCGGCGCTGGCCGCGTGTTGCGCGCTGATTTTCGCCGCCGCGGTCCACGCGGAAAAAGCCGACCGCGACAAGCCGATAAACCTGGAAGCGGACCGCGTGACCGTGGACGACGCGAAGCAGATCGCGACCTTCGAGGGCAACGTAGTGCTGACGCAGGGCACCCTCACCATTCGCGGCGACCGCATGCAGGTGCGGCAGGACCGCGAGGGGTTCAAGCACGGGACGGCGTGGGGCAATCTCGCTTACTTCCGGCAGAAACGCGAAGGCTACGACGAATACATCGAGGGCTGGGCCGAGCGCATCGAATATGACGGGCGCGCCGACAAGATGCAGATGTTCACGCGGGCGGTGATGAAGCGCGGGCAGGACGAGGTGCGCGGCAATTACATTTCGTACGATTCCGCGACCGAATTCTTCCAGGTCGTCGGCGGCGGACCGAAGGCGGCGACGCCGAACAACCCGGAGGGCCGCGTGCAGGCGGTGCTGCAGCCCAAACCCAAGGAAAAGCCGGTGGCGGCGCCCGCGGCGCGGACGCCCGCGGACAACGTCAAAACACCGCCCGACCAACCTGGTGCGACCACGAAATAATCATCTGCCGAGCGGCGGCGCGCAGCCGCCCGCGGGCGCCGCTTCCGCGGCCCCGTCCCCGCGCGTGAGCGAACTCAAGGCCGAACGCCTGAAGAAGCGCTACCGGTCGCGGGTCGTCGTCATGGACGTCTCGCTCGAGGTGCGGAGCGGCGAAGTCATCGGGCTGCTCGGACCCAACGGCGCCGGCAAGACCACCTGTTTCTACATGATGGTCGGGCTGGTGCCCATGGACGGCGGCGATCTCTATCTCGACGGCAGAAAGCTCACGCACATGCCGATCCACCGCCGGGCGCGACTGGGCTTGAGCTACCTGCCGCAGGAGACATCGATATTCCGCCGCCTTTCGGTCGCGGACAACGTGCGCGCGATCCTGGAATTGTGCAACGACGATCCGGATCAGATCCGCAACAAGCTCGACGACCTTCTGCACGACCTGCACATCGGTCACCTGCGCGACAACCCGGCGATCAGTCTTTCGGGCGGCGAGCGGCGACGCGTCGAAATCGCCCGCGCTCTGGCCACCGGGCCGCGCTTCATTCTCCTCGACGAACCATTCGCCGGCGTCGACCCGATCGCCGTCCTCGAAATACAGAAAATCATAGGGTTCCTGAAGCAGCGCGGCATCGGCGTGCTGATCACCGACCACAATGTAAGGGAGACCCTCGGTATCTGCGATCGCGCCTACATCATCAATGACGGCACCGTGCTCGCCTACGGCAAGCCCGACGAAATCGTTTATAATGAGAGCGTCCGAAAGGTTTATCTAGGAGAGCATTTCCGCCTCTAGCGGCGTGCCCGTGGCCGGGGGAGCAGTGCGGGCGCGCGCCGGAGTTCAAGGATAGCCTTTGTTGCCCAGACACGCATGAAGCACTCCCTACAACTCCGGCTATCGCAACACCTGACACTCACCCCGCAGCTGCAACAGTCGATCCGGCTGCTGCAACTCTCGACGCTCGAACTGAACCAGGAACTCGAACGCTTTCTGCAGGAAAACCCCCTGCTCGAGCGCGAGGACGGCATGTCCGATCAGCCGCCCGGCCCGCCGGGGACGCAGGCCGCGGGCGATTTCAGCGCGTCGCAGGAAGAGCCTGCAGGCGGCGACGCGGCGCGCGAACCTGAATACACGGGCACCGAATTCACCACGGTCGATGACGGGCCGTTCGGCGCTGCCCCGCGTGACGACGGCGATGACGGCGATTTCCCGCAGATCGCGGCGGACACGCCGACGTTGCGGGCGCATCTGCTCTCACAGCTCTCGCTCACCATGCTTTCCGAGCGCGACCGCAGGCTGGTCGCGCTGCTCATCGATTCGCTCGATGACGACGGCTATCTCGCGCAGGACATCCCCGATTTGCTTGCCTCGCTTCCGCCGGAGCTCGCCATAGAGCCTGAAGACCTGCAGATCGCGCTCAAGCATCTGCAGAATTTCGAGCCGGCGGGCGTGGGCGCGCGCAACTTGCGCGAGTGCCTGGCGATGCAGCTTGCAGCCTTGCCCGAGGAAACGCCATACCGGGCCAAGGCGCTCGAAATCGTCAGGAACCACCTGGACGCGCTGGCGGCACGCGATTTCACCCGGCTCAAGAGGGCGCTGCGCTGCGACGACGACTGCCTGCGCGCGGTACAGAAGCTCATTACCGGGCTCAATCCCAAGCCGGGCCGCGATTTCTCCACGGAAGAGACGCGCTACGTGGTTCCGGATGTGATCGTGAAAAAGGTGAAGGGCGTCTGGCTCGCCGCGCTGAATCCCGACGCCATGCCGCGCCTGCGAATCAACCGGCTCTATGCCGATATCCTGAGCCGCAACCGTAATGCCGGAGCGCAGCAGCTGGCCGGCCAGCTGCAGGAAGCGAAGTGGCTGATCAAGAATGTCCAGCAGCGCTTCGATACCATCCTGCGCGTATCGCAGGCGATCATCGACCGCCAGCGGCATTTCTTCGAACACGGCGAGGTGGCGATGAGGCCGCTGGTGCTGCGGGAAATTGCCGAAGCCCTCGACCTTCACGAATCGACGGTCTCGCGCGTCACCACGCAGAAATACATGCACACGCCGCGAGGCATCTTCGAGTTGAAGTATTTCTTCGGCAGCCACGTCACCACCGAGACCGGCGGCGCGGCATCCAGCACCGCCATCCGCGCGCTCATCAAGCAGCTGGTCGGCGCGGAAAACTCGCGCAAGCCGCTAAGCGACAGCCAGATTTCCGAGATTCTCGGACAGCAGGGCATCGTCGTCGCCCGCCGCACGGTCGCCAAGTACCGGGAATCTTTGCAGATCCTGCCGGTCAATCTGCGGAAGACCCTCTAATCGAAAGGAGCGCATGATGAATTTACATCTCACGGGTCACCACCTCCAGATCACGCCGGCAATCCGTGATTACATCGCGAGCAAGCTTGCGCGGATCACCCATCACTTCGACCATGTGATCGATGTAAACGTCATCCTGTCCGTCGAGAAACTGCAGCAGAAAATCGAAGCCAGCGTGCGCGTGCGCGGCAAGGACATCTTCTGCGAGAGCGTCGATACCGACATGTACGCGGCGATCGACGGCCTGATCGACAAGCTCGACCGCACCATCATCAAGCACAAGGAAAAGAATCTCGCGCATCGGCACGCCGACACCCCGATCAAGCATCAGGGCACGTGACGGGCCGCACCACTCCGAGCGGCGGGATTTCCTTCCTCACCCACGGCGTCACATCATGAATCTGATCTCACCCCTCCTGCCGGTGTCGAACGTATTGCTCGACCTGGACGTATCCAGCAAGAAGCGCGTGTTCGAACAGGTCGGGCTGCTGTTCGAAAACAACAACGACCTCGCGCGCAGTGTGGTTTTCGACAGCCTGTTCGCGCGCGAAAAGCTGGGTTCGACCGGCCTGGGGCAGGGCATCGCGATTCCCCACGGCAGGATCAAGGGCCTCAAGGAAGCGGTCGGCGCGCTCGTGAGAATGAAGCAGCCGATACCGTTCGATGCGCCCGACGGACAGAACGTCAACCTCGTATTCGTGTTGCTGGTCCCGGACCGCGCGACGGACCTGCATCTGCAGATCCTGTCCGAGCTGGCGCAGATGTTCAGCGACAAGCCTTTCCGGGAGCGGCTGCTGGCAGCGCAGGGCGCCGCCGAGCTGCATCAACTGATCGCCGAATGGCGGCCGCATGGCGCAACTCAGCATAGCCCGGTTGTTTGAGGACAACGAGGACAAGCTCAAGCTTGAATGGGTCGCCGGACGCAGCGGTGGCGCGAAGGCGCTCAACAGCGAGCTTACCAAGGATTCATCCAAGGGCCTGATCGGCCATCTCAACTTCATCCATCCCAATCTGATCCAGGTATTGGGCGCATCGGAAGTCGAATACCTGAACGAGCTCGACCCCGATCATTGCAGCAGGGTGCTCGCCGAGGTTGCCACGCGCGAACTCGCGTGCTTCATCGTAGCCGGCGTCGGGAGGGCGCCGGCACCGCTCGCCGCCGTCGCCGAGAACACGGGGACGCCGCTCTTCACGTCCCCGGTGGCGAGCGTCGAGCTCATGTGGATGCTCCGCCCTTATCTCGCCCGCGCGCTCGCCGAGTCGACCACCGTGCACGGCGTGTTCCTGGACGTGCTGGGCGTGGGAGTGCTGATCACCGGTGACTCCGGAGTGGGAAAGAGCGAACTCGCGCTGGAACTGATCAGCCGCGGCAGCGGGCTTATCGCCGACGACGTGGTGGAGCTTTGTCGCATCGGGCCCGAAACCATCGAAGGCCGCTGTCCGCCTCTGCTCAGGGACTTTCTGGAGGTGCGCGGCCTGGGCGTGCTCAATATCCGCACCATTTTCGGTGAAGCGGCGCTGAGACCGCGCAAGAACGTCAAGCTCATCGTGCACATGGAGCGGCCGGGACCCGGGCTCGCTCCGATGGAACGCCTGCCGCTCAAGCCGGGAACCGAACAATTGATGGGCGTGGACATCCACCGGGTCACCATTCCGGTGGCCGCCGGGCGCAATCTCGCGGTGCTGACCGAAGCGGCGGTGCGCAACTATGTCCTGCTGCTGCGCGGCATCGACAGCACGCGCGAGTTCATCGGACGGCAGGCGCAGCACATCAGGAGCGGGGACCAGTGACCGGAAAGCAATGCACTTCAGCTTGACAATTCCGTAATCATGGCCCACGAGTCACCGGTCACCGGTCACCAGTCACGCACTTTCCAGGTATGCAACTGATCCTCATCACCGGGATGTCGGGTTCGGGCAAGAGCGTCGCGCTCAACGTGCTCGAGGACAGCGGCTTCTACTGCGTGGACAACCTGCCGGCCAAGCTGATGCCGGAGCTCGTGAGCTTCCTCGGCGCGGCCGGCTATCAACGGGTGGCGCTCAGCATCGACGTGCGCAGCGGAGCAACGCTCGCCGAACTCCCGCAGCACATGACGGAGCTCAAGCGCGGCGGCACCGAGATCAGCGTGCTGTATCTCGAAGCGAAGACCGAGACCCTGATCGAGCGTTTTTCCGAAACGCGGCGGCGGCATCCGCTTTCCGACGGCGCGCTCACCCTGCCCGAGTGCATTGCGCGCGAGCGCGGCCTGCTGGCGGACATCGCCGACCTCGCGCACCATATCGATACCAGCGATCTCACTCCCAGTGCGCTGCGCACGTGGGTGAAAGATTTCGTCGGCTTGAGCGGCTCGGGACTGACGCTGCTGTTCGAGTCCTTTGGATTCAAGAACGGCATTCCCCTCGACGCGGATCTCGTGTTCGATGTGCGCTGCCTGCCCAATCCGCACTACGACCCGCGGCTGCGTCCCTTCACCGGCAAGGACCAGGTCATCATGGATTTCCTGAACGCGAGTGCTGACACGCAGGCAATGCTCGAGGACATCCGCAGCTTCGTGGAGAAATGGCTGCCGCATTTCAGGCGGGACAACCGCGCCTACCTCACCGTCGCGATCGGCTGCACCGGCGGTCGGCACCGTTCCGTATATCTCGTCGACGTCCTCGCCGCGCATTTCCGCCAGCGCATGCCGCTGCTGGTGCGGCACCGGGAATTATCCTAGGGGCCGGGCGGTCGGTGAACGGAGTGCCCTGCGCTTTTTCCGATCACGGGTCACGAGTCGGGCCTCCCGCCTCATGACCACAGTCCGCCGGGAAGCCTTCATCTTCCCGCTGAACACCGTGCTCTTTCCCGGCGGGGTGCTGCCGCTCAAGGTGTTCGAGCAACGCTACCTCGAGATGACGAAGACCTGTCTGCGCGACAACGCGCCTTTCGGCGTATGCCTCATCCGCGAAGGACACGAAGTCGGTGCGCCGGCGGTGCCGGCGGACGTGGGTTGTCTCGCCACCATTTCGGACTGGGACATGCCGCAGATCGGACTCTTCCAACTGGTGACGCGCGGGACCGAGCGCTTCCGCATCATTCGCGCCCGGGTCGCGCGCAATGGTCTGATGTCGGCCGATATCGAGCTGTTTCCCGCCGAGCCCCCGGGGCAGATCGACCCTTCCTGCATGGACGTGCTCAAGCTCATCATCGAAAGGGCCGGTCCGGAGCATTTTCCTTCGCCGGTGAAACTGGATGATGCGGCGTGGGTCGCCTATCGCCTCGCGGAGATTCTGCCGATTGACATGACCGCCAGGCAGCAATTGCTGGAACTGCGGGACGCCGCGGAGCGTTTTGCACGATTGCGCCGCGTCCTTACCGCCCAGGGCTTGCTGGGTCAGATCTGACCCGCCGTTCAGGCTGCAGGGAAGCCGTTTGCGCGTCGCCAACTTCCGACTGCGCGCTCAGCCGCGATTGCGGCGTCCGGCGGAGGGCGAGGCGCGAACTTGTTCTTCCGCTTCGCCAAAGTAACCGGGGAACTCGTGCGCATAGCAGGGTGGCGAACTGAATCCGCCCGCCTCTTCTCCGGCCCGCCGCCGCGGCAGCCCGCGCGTGGCAAGCAGGCGTGCCGCACGCTCCCCGCATGCTGCCGCATCGACAGGAGCCAGTGCGCCATTCCCGACGGCATGAATACCCTCTTCGGTAACAACGAAGTCCATCGGAATGTCGTGCCGTTGCGGAAAAATCGTCGCCAGGCGAGCTATCTCGAAGGCCACTCCGACTGCGAGCGGCCGCGGAGCAAGCGCGGCGAGCGTGCGATCGAAATAGCCGCCGCCGTAGCCCAGGCGGCAGCCGCTTTCGTCGAACCCGTTCATAGGCGCCAGCACAACGTCGGGCACTACGACCTCCGTGTCCTGCGGGACCGGAATACCGTAAACACCGGGCGCCATCGGCGCGCCTGGCCACCATGTTCGGAACCTGAGCGGCTGACCTTTCGCCACGACTTCCGGCAGCGCCGCGGTCGCGCCCTGGCGGCGCCAATCGCGGATGGCGAAGCGCGCGTCGAACTCTCCCTTGTACGGCCAGCAGAATCCGACCACCATGCCGCCGAGCATCGGGAAACCCCGTTCGAGCAGGGCGCTGATGCGCTCGTTCCAGCGCCGGCGCGTGTCGCGGTCAACTGCGTCGCGGCGCGCGATTAATTCTGCACGGCGCGCCTTACGCCATGCCCTGATTTCGTTCCAGTCCGTCATTCCATCGTCTGTTTGCAAGCTTGGTGGGGTCATCCCATCCCTTTATACTACGCCGAAGCGGATGATGAAACCGGCGCGGCCGCGCCCCGCCGGAATGAGGAGGAATGCAAGTGCGCAGATGCCCCCTGCCGATCGTCGTGCTGGCGTTCGCCTGGATGGCCGCGACCCACGCCGCGCCGCCCGCACCTGAAGCACTCAATCCCAGTCCCCACGCGATCGATATTCCCGGCTGGTTCCAGGAGACCTTTCTCGATTTCCGTGACGACATTCGCGGCGCGGCGAGGGCCGGCAAACGCCTGATGGTCTATTTCGGGCAGGACGGCTGTCCCTACTGTCGCGAACTCATGCGGGTCAATTTCAGCCACAAAGGCATCGTCGACAAGACCCGCCGCCATTTCACCGCCATCGCGCTCAACATCTGGGGCGACCGGGAGGTGACCTGGATCGACGGCAAGGTCCGCAGCGAAAAAGCGTTCGCCGCGTTTTTGAAGGTGCAGTTCACGCCCACGATCCTGCTTCTCGACGAGATGGGGAACGTGGCCTTGCGGCTCAACGGCTACTACCCGCCGCACAAGTTCGATGTCGCGCTCGACTATGTGGCGGGCAGACACGGGGGGAAAACGAGCTTCGCCGACTATTTGCGGTGGAACATCAGGGAAGCCGACAGCGGCACGTTGCATGATGAGCTTTTCTTCCTGAAGCCGCCGTTTGACTTCGGCCGCTCCGGGCGCCCCGGGGCGAGGCCGCTCGCCGTGCTGTTCGAACAGAAACACTGCGCGGCATGCGACGAACTGCACGCGGTGGGCTTCAAGGACAAGGCCACCCTCGCGCTCGTCCCGAAATTCGATGTCGCGCGCCTCGAGCTCTTCGGAAAACAGGTCGTGACGACACCAGCCGGCAAGCGTCTCACCGAAGCGCAGTGGGGACGCGAGTTGAAGGTCGCATATACGCCCACCATCGTGTTCTTCGACGCGCGGGGCGAGGAAGTGCTCCGCATCGAAGCCTATCTCCGGCCGTTCCATCTGGCATCGAGCTTCGATTACGTCGCGAGCGGCGCCTACCGCACGCAGCCGAGCTTTCAGCGCTTCATCCAGGCGCGCGCCGAAAGAATCCGCGAGCGCGGCGGCAACATCGAACTGTGGTAATCCTGTAAATCCTGTCTATTGCTTCCCCGGGCTTTTACAAGCTCGCAAGGATGCGCCGCACCGGCGCAGGCACCGCGGCAGCCTGCGCTTCCTCGACGGTGAGCCAGATGTGACCCGGTTCCGCGGCGCGCGGCGCCACGCGCGCCACGCTCAGACGCTGCGGCTCGATGGTCAGACGGAAGTGCGTGAACCCGTGCTCCACCACCGGCAGGGGCCGGGCGGCGCCGGCGTGCGCGCCAAAGCGCCGCGCGCAGATTTCCCGGACGTCCTGACCCGGTTCGGCTTCCGGGAAACACCACAGTCCGCCCCAGACACCCGCGGAGGGGCGCTTTTCAAGCAGCACCTCACCGGCGTGTTGCAACACGAGCATCAAGGTCCGTCTCCGGGGCAGCGTTTTTTTTGGTCCGGGCGCGGGAATCCGCGCCGTCAGGCGCTTGCGATGCGCCACGCAGTCACTGGACACCGGACAGGCCGCGCAGCGCGGCTGCCGTCGCGCACACACGCCCGCACCAAGGTCCATCAGTGCTT
This sequence comes from Betaproteobacteria bacterium, assembly GCA_016202605.1. Lineage (GTDB taxonomy): Bacteria > Pseudomonadota > Gammaproteobacteria > Burkholderiales > SG8-41 > DSOT01. The sequence continues at coordinate 8,253 of JACQOJ010000152.1, read as the reverse complement.
GCGTATAGGCCGCGATGTCCTTCTTCGGCAGCAGCGATTCCGCCTTGCGCCAAAGCGCGTCCTCCACCGGTTTGTCTCCCGGGTAGCCGCGGACGCCGAAGCTGCGCGCCAGAACCCGCTTCACGTTGCCATCGAGGATCGCGTACCGCGCGCCGAAGGCGAATACGCAGATCGCCGCCGCCGTCGAGCGCCCGATGCCGGGAAGCGCGCGCACGGCATCAATGTCATCCGGAACATGCCCATCGTGGTCGCGCACGATCGCCTGGGCCGCGCGATGCAGATTACGCGCCCGCGAATAGTAACCCAGACCGCTCCACAGCTTCAGCACTTCATCGACGGGCGCGGCTGCCAGCGAGGCGATGTCCGGAAAACGGGCAAGAAAGCGCCGGTAATAGGGAATGACGGTCGCAACCTGGGTCTGCTGGAGCATGATCTCGGAGACCCAGACGGCATAGGGATCGTGCGTCCGCTGCCATGGCAGATCGTGCCGGCCGTGGCGTTTTTGCCACGTGACGAGGCGCTTGGCGAAGCTAGGCATCAAACAATGTCAGCGACCGAAGAGTCCTTTAATGCTGTCCTGCAGTCCGCCGCCCCGCGGCGATTTCTCCCTGGACGCACCGTCTTTGGCGGCAGAGCCCTTTGTCGCGCCGCCAAGAAGCCGCTCCTCGAGCCTGCTCTTCACGGTCTGCTCGATCTTCTGCTTGACCGCTTCGGTCGCCAGCGCGTTGAAGTCGAGCTTGTACGATGGCGCGCCGATCGGGCCCGTCACCCGCACCGGCACCGTAATCCCCTGCAGATCTCCCAGTTCGCGCCCGCCCTGGCCCTTCGTCGTGCCGACGACCGAAGCTTTCACCAGGTAGTTCAACCGGTCCTCGCCGATGTTCACATCGCCTTCTCCACCGACACGAAGCAGCGGCGACTTCAGTGACAGGTCGTTGTTGCGCGCTACCCCGTCCCTGATCGCAAACGTCGCCGTCAGTTCCGAGAAATCCGTTTTCTGTTTGCCGTCCGCCTGCTGCACCTGCTCGCCTCGCAGCGTGCCAAGCCTGGCTTTCGCGCCGCGGATCGAGCCCGCGATGTCGATCCCCTTCACCGCGCCATCGGTGAGCTTCACCGCGGCGGCGCCATTCAGCGCCTTCTTGAGCGCCGTCACCGTAGTGCCCTGTGTCGTCACGTCGAGCGAGACGTTGCCCCTGCCTGCAAGCGAATCGTTGTCGGCGAGATCCCTGAGGAGCGGCCCGATGCTGATGGCGGACAGGTTTTGCCTGACCGCGAAGGTGGGCGTCGCGCGGGCATTCACGACAAGCGCCCCTGCGAGCGAGCCCTGGTAGAGATTCGCAGCCATCGGGCTCACGTCCACGCGGCCGTCCGTTGCCTTGATGTCGAGCCTGACGTTCGACGCCTTCACGTTCGATACCTTGAGTGAACCAATCCTGATCGTGCCGGTCGCATTCAGTCCTTTGAGCGCGGCGAGGTCGAACGGCTGTTCCGGTTGCTGCGACCTGGAACCCGGCTTCGCCATATAGCGGTCCGCGTCGAGCCTGTCGATGTTGAGATCGAAGGTATATGCCGGCGGTGTGAACCGGGCGAGCCCGACACGGCCGTTGATATTGCTTTCGTCGAAGCGCGTGGCGAATGTCATGTTCGCCGTCTGCTTCGCGAAATCGACAAGGGCGGCGCCATTGATGGAGGCCTCGAGCGGATTCTTCGGCAGCTTCGGATCGTTGACATTGACCGCGGCCGCAAATTTCGGCAATTCGATGCGCTCTTGCGCGACGCTTCCGGCAAGCGCGCTCGCCAGCTTGACCTTGATCGCGGCGCCTTCCTGTTGCAGGTCGATATTGACAATCATCTGTCCCGCTTTGAACGCCTGCGCGGTGCCCTCGATCGCTGGAATGTTCACGCTCGCCACCAACTTGCGCTTCGCTTCGCTGAGCGTCGCATCGAGCGTGATCTTGTCGCCGCTCACCCTGTCCCTGGTGATATTGAGATTCGGCAGGTCGAGCTTCAGGTTGAGGCCGCCGGCAGCCTGTTTGCCGGTCACCGCGAGCGCGAGCCTGGAGGCCGTGAACTCCCTGCTGTCGGGCCGCGCATCGATATCGCCCTTCGCGCTCGCCACGAGATTGCTGATTCCGGCCGCGTCTCCCTTGATCGAAAGATCGAGCTCCTGCAACGCGTAGCGCCGCTTTTCCAGGTCGAACGTGACCCGCGTTTTCAGTGTCCCATCGACATTGAGTTTCGGCTTGCTGCTCTGCGCCTTCACTGAGAGGTCGACCGGAACCGGCACGCCCTGCGCGATGCGGCCCGTCTTCAGATTCAACCCGGACAGCGCGTACGTCGCGCCTGCGGCCTGGTCGGTGTAAACGAGGGCGGAATCTTCGATCACCACCTGCGCGATGTCGACCACGACCGGGGGGGACGCGCCGTCGGATTTCGGCCCGGGCTTGGCACCGGCGGGAACACCTATCAGATCGTCAGCATTCGTCTTGCCGTCCTTGTACCGGACAAGGTTCGCGCGCAACCCTTTCACCTCGACCGCGTCGACGATGATCTGTCGGGAGAACAAAGGCATGAGCTTGACCGAAACGCGCGCGTCGCGCACCGCGGCGAATTCCCTGTCGCTGCCGCGTTCGGACAGCGCCGCGCCGCCGACCCGCGCGCCCATATTCGGCCAGAACGAGAGCTTGATGTCGCCCTCGAGCTTCAGGTTGCGCTGCATCCTGTCTTTCACCGCTTGCACGATCCGCGGCTTGTACTGGTTGGGATCGAACGTGGCCACGACGTACGCAAGCACAGCCGCGACGATCACGATCAGAACGGTCAGTCCAAGGAACGTGTATTTGAGAAGTTTCATGCTCGCATCTAGGTCGCGGGGCGCGTTGAGCGGCCGCTCACCGTCGAGATCAACGCGCAAAACCAACCCGAATCCGGGCTTGATTCCCGAAATTCATTCTACCGCAGGATCGCCGAGCGGCCCGCGCGATGGAGCCGACTTCGCGCGCGGCATGCCTGAACCGTTCGGCCGGCGTTTCCGCATAGCCGCCGCAAACGCCGTCCCGCATCGTGAAAAACATAAGCATATTATACTTTTCTAATACTACTTTGACCTATCTCAAGGTTCGCCTGCGGCCGTTGGAGTAGCGTGGTTTTCCATACGCAGACTCCCTCTCAAGCTTCCCCAATTTACTCAAGTGCGAAAGGAAGGGTGTCATGAACCGCGTCGGCCTGGCAGGTTGGTTTTTCGTCTCGACCCTGCTCGCTGCAAGCCCGGTGCTGGCGGCGCAGGATCACTCCGAGTTCGTAAAGGGGCCGTTCAAGTCCGGTCCCGAGGTCACCAGGGCCTGTCTCCAATGCCATCAGGATCAGGCCAGGGCCTTCATGAAGACGGTGCACTGGACCTGGAGCTCGCGGCAGAAGACGCCGGACAAGGGTGAGGTCAGGCTGGGCAAGATCAATGCCGTCAACAATTTCTGCATCGCGCTGCCTTCCAACGAACCGCGCTGCACCAGTTGCCACGCGGGGTACGGCTGGAAGGACGCACGCTTCGACTTCAGCGTCGCGGACAACGTCGACTGCCTGATCTGCCACGACACCACCGGTACGTACAAGAAGTTTCCGACGGCGGCGGGGCACCCGGCGTACACGGACACCGAGTGGCCGGTGAAATCTGGCAAGAAATGGCCTGCCGTCAATCTTGAAAAGGTCGCGAAGAGCGTCGGCAGGCCAAGCCGCGATAATTGCGGCGCGTGCCACTTCTTCGGCGGCGGCGGCGATCACGTCAAACACGGTGACCTCGACAGTTCGCTCGCAAAACCGGAACGTTCGATGGACGTCCACATGGCCGTTGATGGGGCCAACATGTCATGCGTCGATTGCCACAAGGGCTCGAATCACGTGATTCCGGGCAAGGCGCTGTCGGTCTCGCTCTCGAACGGCGGCACCACCCTGGACTGCGCCACCTGCCATGCCGGAACGCCGCATCAAAATCCGCGGCTGAACGCGCATGCGGAAAAAGTGGCATGCCAGACCTGCCACATCCCGACGTTCGCGCGCGTGCTGCCCACGAAAGTATGGTGGGACTGGTCGACGGCCGGTCAGGACAAGCCGGTAACCAAGGATGCCCACGGTCTGGCGACGTTCGACAAGATGAAAGGCGACTTCAAGTGGGGCAAGGACGTCATGCCCGTTTACATGTGGTTCGATGGAAGAGTCGATCGCGTGCTGATGGGCCAGAAGATCGACGCGGGCAAGCTCATTCACCTGAACTATCCGCAGGGCCGGCGCGACAAGGACTCGAAGATCACCCCGTTCAAGCTGATGAAGGGCAAACAGCCGTTCGATTCCGTCAACAACGTGATCGCGGTGCCCCACCTGTTCGGCAAAGGCGGATTCTGGCAGACCTACGACTGGGGTTCCGCCATCGCCGCAGGCATGAAAACCGCCGGCCTGCCGTACAGCGGCCAGTTCGGCTGGGTGGAAACCGACATGTACTGGAAGGTCAATCACATGGTGGTGCCCAAGGCCCAGGCACTCAAGTGCGACGACTGTCACAGCGCCGGGGGACGCATGGATTGGAAGGCCCTGGGCTACAGCGGCGATCCGCGCGAACTGGCGAAGCAGAAACGCTGACCGCTGCGCGCAACAAAGCGCCGGGATTCAGCCATCACGGACAGCAGGTTTTTGGTACTCGAAGCGGAAGATTGTCTGGAGCGGGTGATGGGGATCGAACCCACGTTCTTAGCTTGGGAAGCTAATGTTCTACCATTGAACTACACCCGCTTGAGATGGGGATTCTAAGGGGATACCACCGCCACAGCAAATCACCGTCCTGAGCTAGAATCCGCCCGAACACTGGATTCACGGAGCAAGCAAGAACTTTCCGGTCCTTGTCCTGTCCTCTGTGATCTTCGTGCGCTCTGTGGCCGACTATCGAGATGGTGCGCAGGTTCCTGCCGGCATACGCTCCGGCTTTGCTCTTCATTGCGGCGACCGCGCTCGCCCAGAACGCACCGCCGATCCGGCTGCCGGAAGTCACGGTGAGCGCCACGCGCGTCGAGCACGAGAGCTTCGACCTGCCGGTATCGGTTGACAGCATCGGCCGGCGCGCGATCGGCGAAGACAATCCGCAGGTCAATCTTTCCGAAGCGCTCAACCGCGCACCAGGGGTGGTGGTGCAGAACCGCCAGAACTACGCGCAGGACCTGCAGATCTCCTCGCGCGGTTTCGGTGCGCGCGCGAGTTTCGGCGTGCGCGGCATCCGCCTCATCGCCGACGGCATTCCGGCGACGATGCCCGACGGTCAGGGGCAGGCGGCATCGTTCAATCTCTCCTCGGCGCAGCGCATCGAGGTGCTGCGCGGGCCGTTCTCCGGCCTCTACGGCAATGCGGCGGGCGGCGTCATCCAGATATTCACCACTGACGGACCGCGGGAACCGACCCTCACCGGCAGCGTGCTGGCCGGCCGCTACGACACGCGCAAGTTCCGCCTGCAATACGGGGGGCAGCACGGGCCCCTCAATGTCATGATCGACGCTTCGCGCTTCGATACGGACGGCTATCGCGACCACAGCGCTGCGCGCCGCGACCATGTCAACGCGAAGATGAAGATCGACACCGGCGCGCGCGGCGTTTTCACTCTGGTGCTCAACGTGCTCGACCAGCCCGAATCACAGGACCCCCTCGGACTTACCGCCGCGCAGATGGCGCAGAACCGGCGTCAGGCGGGAACCAATGCGCTCGCCTTCAACACCCGCAAGAGCGTGGCACAGAGCCAGGCCGGCTTCACCTACGATCTCGCGCTTTCCGCGCGCGACACGCTGCAAGCACGCGCTTACGCGGGCGATCGTCAGGTCACGCAGTTTCTCGCGATTCCGCTGGGCGCGCAGACCGCGCCGACGTCCTCCGGCGGCGGCGTCGATCTCGATCGCGGTTACAGCGGCGTCGGCCTGCGCCTCACGCGCGAGACGACCGCAGCAGGCGCCCCGCTGACGGTGAGCGCAGGCATCGATTACGACCGGATGGCCGAGCGGCGCAGGGGCTTCATCAACAGTTTCGGTGCGGCGGGCGCGCTCAAGCGCGACGAGGACGACACCGTCGCCAACACCGATTTTTACGCGCAGGCCGAGTGGCGGTTTGCGCCGCGCTGGAATCTGCTGGCGGGCATCCGGCACAGCCGCGTGCGCTTCGCATCGCGCGATTTTTTCGTGAACGGCGCCAATCCCGACGACAGCGGCAGCGTCGATTTCACCCGCACGACGCCTGCGGCCGGCCTGACCTTCAGGCTTGCGCCGGCGGTGAATCTCTACGCCAACGCCGGAAAAGGATTCGAGACGCCAACCTTCGCGGAACTCGCCTACCGCCCGGGCGGCGCGACCGGACTCAATTTTGCGCTGAAGCCCGCCAACAGCACCCATCGCGAGTTAGGCGTCAAGGCGCTGATCGGAGCGGCGGGCCGCATCAACGTTGCGCTCTTTCGCATCGACGTCAAGGATGAGATCGTCGTCAACAGCTCGAGCGGCGGACGCACCGATTTCAAGAACGCCGCGCGGACCCGCCGCGAAGGGCTCGAGCTATTCTGGGAAAGCCGATTCGCGCATGGCTTCGAGTCCGCGGTCGCCTACACCCTGCTCGATGTGCGCTTTACACAACCGTTCACGGTCGGCGCTCCGCCGGCCGCCGTGCCGGCGGGCAACAAGCTGCCGGGCGTGCCGCCCTCCACTCTCTATGGTGAAGTCGTGTGGCGTCATGCGGCGAGCGGTTTTCACGCCGGCGTGGAAGGGAAGCGCAACGGCAAGGTCTACGTCAACGACGCCAACAGCGAATTCGCGTCCGCCTACACCGTGTGGAACCTGCGTGCCGGCTTCGAGCAGCGGGGCAGGCAATGGCGCCTCACCGAATTCGTGAGGCTCGACAACGCAACGGACCGCCGTTACGTCGGCTCGATTATCGTCGCGGAAACGAATGGCCGCTTCTACGAACCCGCACCCGGACGAAGCCTGTTCCTGGGTGTGAGCGCACAGTTGAGTTTCTGAGCAAGAGGCTCGCGCGGTTGTCAAACCGCCGCCGAGCGGTAAAATGCCTCTGTCGGCGCCAACGGTGCCGGCATTCCGCAGACTGTTTTACACTGTCACCGTGATCTCGCTTACCGTCAACGGAAAACATCGCCAGTTCGACGCCCCGCTCAACTGCGCCGATCTGCTAGCGCGGCTCGAACTGGCGGGCAAGCGCGTTGCGCTCGAGCGCAACGGTGAAATCGTGCCGCGCAGCCGTTTTCCCGAGCAGATGCTTGCCGACGGCGACCGGCTGGAGATCGTCGTTGCCGTGGGCGGCGGTTGACCGCGGTCATTGCCACGCAGCGCGTGCCGGCGCACACTGAACCCTGAACTTTGAACCTTGAACGCTGAACCGAGTTGCTATGAAACCCCATGAAAACCTCGACCCGCTGGTGATCGCGGGCAAGCCGTACGCGTCACGCCTGCTGGTCGGCACCGGAAAATACAGGGACTTCGCCGAAACCAGGGCGGCGGTGGAAGCAAGCGGCGCGCAGATCGTGACCGTCGCGATCCGCCGCACCAACATCGGCCAGAATCCGAACGAGCCGAGCCTGCTCGATGCGATCCCGCCGTCCAAGTACACGATTCTCCCCAACACCGCCGGCTGCTACACCGCGGAGGACGCGGTGCGCACGCTGCGGCTCGCGCGCGAACTGCTCGACGGCCACGAACTCGTGAAGCTGGAAGTGCTGGGCGACCCGAAAACACTTTATCCGAACGTCGTGGAAACGATCGGCGCCGCGAAAACGCTGGTCAAGGACGGCTTCAAGGTGATGGTCTACACCTCGGACGATCCGATCATCGCCAAGGAGCTCGAGGATATCGGCTGCGTCGCGGTGATGCCGCTCGCCTCGCTGATCGGCTCCGGCATGGGCATTCTCAATCCCTGGAACCTGCAGCTCGTCATCGAGAAGGTGAAGGTCCCCGTGCTCGTCGACGCGGGAGTGGGCACTGCCTCGGACGCGGCGATCGCCATGGAGCTCGGCTGCGACGGCGTTCTGATGAACACCGCGATCGCCGCCGCGCGCGACCCGGTGCGCATGGCCGCGGCGATGAAGAAGGCGGTCGAAGCCGGACGCGAGGCGTTCCTCGCGGGCCGCATGCCGAAGAAGCTCTACGCGGCGACGCCGAGCTCGCCCACCGAAGGAAAGATCGCGCCGAAGGCCGCTTGAATCGGCCGATTCGCAGTTATGTCTTGAGG
>JACQOJ010000021.1 GCA_016202605.1 Betaproteobacteria bacterium | reverse complement strand
TTGACCCAGGCCAGTTGTTCGCTCGTCGTGCCGTACTCGTGCATGTGGCGCATCGCGACCATCGCATACATATTCACCGTCACCGGGCTGTACGGCATCTCGTAGGGGGCATCGGGCAGGTTCACGCCGCGCTCCCGCACCTGCGTCCCGGAGCTTCCTTCCGAGTTGGGACGTCCGGCGAGCGTGATCAGCGCAACGTTGCATTTCCCGGCCGCGATCGCCTGCGCGGCATGCGCGACGTGGACCAGGTACGAGCAGCCGCCCATGTCCGTCGAATCGACGTGGCGGAGCTTCAGGTTCATGTAGTTGGCCATGCTCCAGACGTTCGCCCCCGGCGCGTCGCCGGCGCAGAAGTAGCCGTCGATGTCGTTCTTGCCGAGGCCCGCGTCTTCGATCGCGCCCTTCGCGCACTCGGCGTGCAACTGCGCGACGGACTTGTCGGGCGCTTTGCGCAGCGGGTGCTCGTAAGCGCCCACGATGTAGGCTTTGCCTTTGATGCTCATATGTCCTTCCCTTTTTTGTGGTAGACATGGCGGCCTGCCCTGTTCATCCTCGTGCACATGGTTGACGACCATTTGCACCACGAATCTCCCCTCGCCCGTGCTACGGGAGAGGGGTCGAGGGTGAGGGCAGAGCGTCAGCGATCATTTTCACGACGCTCGTTGATGCCGCCAGCCATCAATGATACAAGCATTTCGAGCACAAACGTGTCCGCAATACGGACTTTGTTCCATCCCGTGCTTGCATTCAGTGGCCGGCAGTCTGGCAAAATTCGATATCATTCGCCGTTAACGAAATCAATTCCCCTTTTTCCCGATCACGGGATAAGGGGCAAGGGTGAGGAGGCACCGCAATGGACAAGATTTACTCATCTCCGGAACACGCCATCGCCGACATTCCCGCCGGCGCGACGATCGCGATCGCCGGGTTCAGCGTCGGGCACCGCTTTGCGACGAGCCTGATTCTCGCCCTGCGCGACAAAGGCACGATGAATCTGACCCTGGTCTGCAATTCGCTGGGCGACCCGGGGGCGACGCGCGGCCAGATCCTCGCCGAAAACAGGCAGGTGAAGAAACTGGTTGCCGCGTTCTCGATACGCGCCGGCACGCCCACGGCAAGCGAGGCGCAGATCGCCGCCGGGGAAATGGAAGTGGAACTCGTCCCGCAGGGAATCCTCGTCGAACGCTGCCGCGCGGGCGGCGCGGGCATACCGGCGTTCTACTCGCCGACCAGCGTCGGCACCGCCCTCACCGAAGGGCGGGAAATCCGCGAGTTCGATGGCAAGCCCCACGTCCTCGAACAGGCGATACGCGTCGACTACGCGTTCCTCAGGGGCTATCGCGCCGATCGCCTGGGCAACGTCCAGTTCCGCGGCGGCAGCCAGAATTTCAATCCCAGTTTCGCGAAGGCCGCGCGCGTTGCGATCGTCGAGGTTGACGAGATCGTGGAGCCGGGCGGGATCCCGCCGGAGCTCGTCGATCTGCCGGGCATATTCGGGTCGCGTATCGTGAAGACCACGCAGGCCGTGGACGGCAAGGCCTGGCGCCGCCCCGAACGGCGTCCTTCCGACAAGCCACGTCTCTACAACGGCAAGCCGGCGCTGACGCGGGCCGGCCTCGCCAAGCGCGCCGCCGGGCTCGTCAAGGAAGGCACCTATGTGAACCTCGGCGTGGGCATCCCCACCATGGTCTCGAATTATCTGCAGCACCGCGATGTAATCCTCCACGCCGAGAACGGTGTCCTGGGCTACGGCCACATGGTCTCGACCGACGAGGAGATCGATCCCGACATCTACAACGCCGCCGGCCAGTTCGTGGCGTTGAAGCCCGGCGCGTCCTTCTTCGACAGCGTCACCTCGTTCGAGATGGCGCGCGGCGGCTGGATCGACACGGTGATCCTCGGCGCGTACGAAGTGGACGAGCGCGGCAACGTCGCCAACTGGAGCACGACGGACGCGAAGCGCGGCGGCATCGGCGGCGCGATGGATCTCCTCTCCGGGCGCGGCGACCTGATCATCGTGATGGAACACTGCGACAGCAAGGGGCGTCCGAAACTGCGTCGCGAATGCACCTATCCCCTGACCGGGAAAGGATGCGTCGATTACGTGGTAACCGACCTCGCGCTCCTGCGCTGGGAGAAAGACCACTTCGTTCTCGACGAGATCGCGCCCGGCTTCACCCCGCGCGAGGTGATCGAACTCACCGAGATGGAAATCACCGCTGCACCGAATGTGAAATTCATGGAGTAGCGCCCGTAAACACCGGTGTCATTCCCGAGAAGTCGGGAATCCCGTCTCGCCGCATCGCGGGGCGCGCACATGCTTCAAGTCACGCGCCGGGACGCGCGGGTAGATGGCGCGATCAGTCGACTTTCGCGCCGGACTCCCGGACGACTTTCGTCCACTTGGCGATTTCGCTGCGGATGAAGCGGCCGAACTCGTCGGGCGTGCCGCCGAGGACTTCCAGTCCCTGCTTCCTGAAATTCTCCCGCACGTCGGGCATCTGGAGGAGCTTCATCACACCGGCATGCACCGCGTCGATGACGGCCGCTGGCGTTCCCGCCGGCGCGAGCATGCCCGCCCAGTTGCTCGCTTCGTAGCCCGGCACGCCGTCTTCTGCGATAGTCGGCACGGCCGGCAGGATCGACAGGCGTTTGTCGCTCGCCACGGCAATCGCGCGCAACCTGCCGTTCGTGACAAAAGGCAGGCCCGAGACGACCCCCGTGAACATGAGCGATGTTTCGCCGCTCACCACGCTCGTCAATCCGGCGGAGGACGTCTTGTACGGCACGTGCAGCATCCGCACGCCGGCCATCGACTTCAGCAGCTCGAGCGCGAGGTGCGGCGTCGAGCCGTTTCCCGACGAGGCCACGTTGATCTGGCCGGGTTTCGCCCGGGCGAGCCGGATGAGTTCGCGGACATTCTTCGCGGGAATCGACGGATGTCCGACCAGCACGTAGGGATTGGCGGCGACGAGCACGATCGGGGCGAAATCCCTTACCGGGTCGTAGGGGACATTCCTGTAGAGCGCCTGCGTGGTCGCCAGGTTGCCGTTCGAAGCGACCAGCAGCGTGTAGCCGTCGGGGGATGACTTCGCCACCGCGCCGGCGCCGATCATCCCGCCGCCGCCGGGGCGGTTCTCGACAAATGCCTGCTGGCCCCAGATTTCCGTCAACTTCTGCGCGAGGACGCGGGCCATCGTATCCAGCGATCCGCCCGCGCCGGTCGGAGTGACGAGGCGCACGGGTTTCGCGGGGTAGCCCTGCGCGTGCGCGAGCGACGGGAGCGCCGAGCATGCAAACGCGATTGCAATGAGTTTGATCGTGGAGACCACGCGCATGGATTGTTCTCCTATCTCTGCAACGGCAACCAACTGAAAGACCGGCGATGCCGCTCTTCGAATGCGAGGATCTCCTTCTCCCGCTCGAGCGTCAGCGCGATGTCGCTCAACCCTCCGAGCAGACAGCGTCTGGCGAAGCTGTCCACGCTGAATTCGTGGCGCGCGCCGGCCGTGTCGGTCACCGTCTGCCGCTCGAGGTCGACCGTCAGAGTTGCGCCGGGGCGGGCACGGAGCTGCCTGCGCAGTTCGGCCGTTACGGCGGCAGGAAGGCGCACCGGCAGGATGCCGTTCTTGAAGCAGTTGTTGAAAAACACGTCGCCGAAACTCGTCGCGATGACGGCGCGGATGCCGAAGTCGTAGTGCGCGTAGACGGCGCCTATCCGCGACGATCCGCACGCGTAGTTGTGGGATGCCACGATGATCTTCGCCCCGCGATACGCCGGCCGGTTGAGCACGAAGTCGGGCTTCTCGCCGCCGTCCGCGTTGAAGCGCAGATCGTGAAACAGGTACCGGCCGTAACCGCCGTCGCCGCGGGGCTTGCGCATCAGCCGCGCCGGGATGACCTGGTCGTTGTCGACATTGTCCATGTCGATCGGCGCCGCGACGGCGGTCAGCGTGACGAACTTGTCCATTCAGCCCTCCACCGCGAGATCGCGGATATCGGTGAGACGTCCGGTGAGCGCGGCGGCGGCCGCCATCTCGGGACCGACGAGATGCGTGCGGCTGCCCCGGCCCTGGCGGCCGCGGAAATTGCGATTGGACGTCGAAGCGCAGCGCTTGCCCTCGGGGACGTTGTCGCCGTTCATGCCGACGCACATCGAACACCCGGCCTCGCCCCACCTGAAGCCCGCGTCGCGGAAGATGCGGTCGAGGCCTTCGGCTTCCGCGCGCAGTTTCACCTGTGTCGAGCCCGGAACGACCAGCCCCGGCACCACCGCTCTGCGTCCCCTGACGACGGCAGCGGCCGCGCGCAGGTCCTCGATGCGGCTGTTGGTGCACGAGCCGATGAACACCTGGTCGATGCGGATATCCCGCATGCGCGTGCCGGGCCTGAGGTCCATGTACTCGAGCGACCGCTCCATCGCGGCGCGTTTCTGCTCATCCGCCTCGTGTGCGGGGTCCGGCACGATGCCGTCGATCGGCACGGCGTTCTCGGGGCTGTTGCCCCATGTCACCATCGGCGACAGCCGCGCGGCGTCGATCACTTCCTCCTTGTCGAACGCCGCGCCCGGATCGGTAGCAAGCGTCTTCCAGTATGCAACCGCGGTGTCCAGTTCAGCGCCGTCCTTCGGCCCGTACGGGCGGTTCCTCATGTACTCGAAGGTCTTCTCGTCGGGCCCGATGATGCCGAGACGCGCGCCGGCCTCGACCGACATGTTGCACACGGTCATGCGCTCTTCCACGGACATGCCGCGGATCGCCGCGCCGTCGTACTCGATCGCGTGCTGCAGCGCGCCGCCGTGGCCGAGCCGGGCGATGATCGCGAGGATGACATCCTTCGCGGAAACACCGCGCGGCCGCCGTCCCTCGACGCGCACGCGCATTTTCTTCGGCTTGCGCTGCCAGATCGTCTGCGTGGCGAGCGCGTGCGCCAGCTCGCCGCCGATGCCGAACGCGAGCGCGCCCACCGCGCCCTGCGTGGACGTATGCGAGTCGCCGCACAGGATGATGACGCCGGGCTGCGTGAGTCCCTGCTCCGGCCCGAGCAGGTGCTGGATCCCGCGATACGGATCGCCCAGCCCGAACAACCGGATGCCCGCTTCACCGGTGTTGCGCTCCAGCACGCGGATCATGTTGCGACGTTCCTCGTCCACGACGTCCTCCATGCGCGGCCCGCCGCTCGCGGCGTAATGGTCCGCCACCCCGAATACCTGTTGCGGGCGGCGCACCTTGACGCCCTGCCGCCGCACCATCTCGAAGGCGTGCGAGGAACCCTCGCTGCAGAGCAGCCAGTCGATGTAGAGCAGCGTCTGCCCGCCCTCGTCCTCGACGATCGTGTGCGACTTCCAGATTTTCTCGAACAGGGTAAGCGGTGCGCTCATCTCATGACTCCAGGCCGGCGCGCGCCCTGCCGTCCACCCCGTAGCGCTTCTCGAGCTCGCGGATTTCCGACATCCGCAGCAGCTCGTGCCGCTCTTCCCATCCCGAGAGCTTCTCGAATATGCCCTGCAGCGCCCCGGTGCTCTTGAGCTCCCGCAACACGGTCTGTGCGGCGTGGATCGCCGCGCGCATGATGAAGTTCGGATAGATCACGACCCTGAATCCCAGCTTCTCGATTTCCGCGGCCGTCAGGAACGGGGTCTTGCCGCTGCCGCCCATGTTGTAGAGCGCCGGAATCCCGAACCGCCGCGGCACTTCGGCGAGCTGCTCCCCGGTGCGCAGCTCCTCGACGAAGATCATGTCCGCCCCGGCTTCGACGTAGCGGCCCGCGCGCTCGAGCGCCGCATCGAACCCTTCGACCGAGTAGGCGTCGGTGCGCGCGATCACGATGAAATCGGCATCGTGGCGCGCATCCACCGCGGCCTTGATCTTGCTCACCATTTCATCCGTGCCGACGAGCGTTTTCCCGGCGAAATGGCCGCAGCGCTTGGGCCACTGCTGGTCCTCGATGTGAATGGCGGCCACTCCCGCGCGCTCGTACGACCGCACGGTGCGGATCACGTTGATCGGTCCGCCGTAGCCGGTGTCGGCATCGGCGATGAGCGGGATCTCCGCGGCTTCGGCGATGCGCTGCGCGTTGTCGACCATTTCCGACATCGTGAGCAGCCCGACGTCCGGCAACCCGAGACGGACGGCGGCGGTGCCGCTGCCCGTCATGTAGAGCGCCTCGAATCCTTCCCTGGCCACAATGCGAGCGTTCATCGCATCCGCCACGCCGGGCGCGAGCACGAGCCGGGGCCGGGCGATCAATCTTCGAAGCGTGGTGGTGGGCCGTTCCATGGCGATCTCTCCCTCGGCGCGGGCGTGCAGGTATGAATTATGAACAAAACACGCGGTTATGGATACGATGCGTTCCTCGCCACCATGCGGAAATCCATGGCGTGCCGCATGTATGCCGCGTGACAGCCCGGTCGGGCGCAACGTGCGGACCGCGAAACCGGCGGCGCGGGCCGCTATTCGCTCGCGGCCGACCTGATTCCGCTGCGCGGCGTAAAAACGCTGCAATCCGATCACGTCCGCGAGCTTGCGCGCAAGGCGTTCCGTAGCCAGCGCTTGCGTTGACTGGCGCAGTGCGAACGCCTTGAATAAGGCGCGCCGTTTATTCGACCTTGACGTTCGCCTCTTTCGCCACCTTCGACCAGCGCGCGAGATCCTTCCTGATCTGCTCCGCGAACTGCTCGGGGGTGTCGCCCATCGGCTCCGCACCGTCGGCCGCCAGCCGCTGTCTGACATCGGGCAGCGCAAGAACGCGCCGGATCTCGGAATTGAGCTGGGCGATGATCGCCTTCGGCGTGCCGGCCGGAACGAAGATGCCATACCATGAATCGGAGTGGAAATCCGCGATGCCGGACTCGGCGAAGGTCGGCATCTGCGGAATCGCCGCGGTCCGCTTTCCGGCGGCGACGGCGAGCGCGCGCAGCTTGGCGGCTTTCACGTGCGGCAGCACGCCGGGCAGCAGGTTGAACATCATCTCGACGTGACCGCCGACGAGGTCGGCCAGTGCAGGTGGCCCGCCTTTGTAGGGGACGTGCACGATGTCGATCTTCGCCATGGTCTGCAACAAG
>JACQOJ010000146.1 GCA_016202605.1 Betaproteobacteria bacterium | reverse complement strand
TTCGGCGGCACCTCGCTGCTGATCGTCGTGGTGGTCACCATGGATTTCATGGCGCAGGTGCAGGCCTACGTGATGTCGCACCAGTATGAAAGCCTGCTCAAGAAAGCGAATTTCAAGGGCGGCGTGTTTCCGACACGGTAATGGCAAAGGAAGAAACGATACAAATGCAGGGAGAGATCGTGGAAACCCTGCCCAACGCAACCTTCCGCGTGAAACTGGAAAACGGCCACGTGGTGCTCGGACACATTTCCGGCAAGATGCGGATGCATTACATCCGGATTCTGCCGGGCGACAAGGTGACGGTGGAACTGACGCCGTACGATCTCACGCGCGGGCGGATCGTATTCCGGGCGAAATGACCAGGGGCGTTTGCCACAGAGAACGCAGAGGACACGGAGAGAACCGAAATAACAAGGGCGAACAGATACAGTTGGGACCCGGTTTGGAGATTCCTGTCCCTGTGATCTCGGTGCTCTCTGTGGCTGAATCGGGGTTGAAAGGAAAAAGCAATGAAAGTGCTGGCATCGGTAAAGAAGATCTGCCGCAACTGCAAGATCGTCAGACGCAAGGGCGTGGTGCGCGTGCTCTGCAAGAATCCCCGGCACAAGCAGCGCCAGGGATGATTTTGATTTGAAAATTAACATGTTAGGCATTATAATTAGCGGTTTTTCGTTTTGGGGTGAGACATGGCCCGTATAGGTGGCGTAAACATTCCGAATCATCAGCATGCGGAGATCGCGCTGACCGCGATCTTCGGCATCGGCCGCAGCCGGGCGCGCACGATTTGCGCGGCGGCGGGTGTGAGCACATCAGCCAAGATCAAGGACCTCTCGGATTCCGAGATGGACAAGCTGCGCGAGCAGGTGGCCAGGTTCCAGGTCGAGGGCGATTTACGGCGTGAAGTTTCGATGAACATCAAGCGCCTGATGGATCTTGGCACCTGGCGCGGCAAGCGTCATCGCGCAGGACTGCCGGTGCGCGGTCAGCGCACCCGTACCAACGCGCGCACGCGCAAGGGCCCGCGCAAGGCGGCGGTGAAGATCGTCAAGGCAGCGACAGTTTAAGGGTAATCCGACATGGCGAAAGCAAGCACCCGGGTGCGCAAGAAGGTCAAGAAGAACGTGGCGGAAGGCATCGCCCACGTTCACGCGTCCTTCAACAACACCATCGTGACCATCACCGACCGTCAGGGCAACGCGCTGGCATGGGCGACCTGCGGCAGCAACGGGTTCAAGGGTTCCCGCAAGTCGACCCCGTTCGCCGCCCAGGTGGCGGCCGAGCAGGCCGGAACGCTTGCGCAGGAATGCGGTGTCCAGAACATCGAGGTGCGCATCAAGGGCCCGGGCCCGGGCCGCGAATCCGCGGTGAGGGCGCTCAACGCCGTGGGTTTCAAGATCACCAGTATTTCGGACGTGACGCCGGTGCCGCACAACGGCTGCCGTCCACCGAAGAAGCGCCGTATCTAAGAGGGAGATCCGAACGTGGCAAGGAATCTCGACGCGAAATGCCGGCAGTGCCGACGCGAAGGTGAAAAGCTGTTCCTGAAAGGCGAGAAGTGTTTTACGGATAAATGCGCAATCGAGCGCCGCAACTACCCGCCGGGACAGCATGGCCAGAAGAACGCGCGTCTCTCCGGTTACGGCGTGCAGTTGCGCGAGAAACAGACGGTGCGCCGCATCTACGGGCTGCTCGAGCGCCAGTTCCGCTGCAACTACAAGGAGGCCGCGCGGCGCAAGGGCGTCACCGGAGAAGCGCTGCTGCAAATCCTGGAGAGCCGGCTGGACAGCGTCGCCTACCGCATGGGCTTCGGAGCCTCGCGCACCGAGGCGCGCCAGATCGTGCGCCACAACGCGATCCTGGTAAACGGCCGGCGCGTCAACATACCCTCGTTCCAGTGCCGGCCGGGCGACGTGATCGAGGTTTCGCAACCGGCCAGGCAGCAGTTGCGCATCAAGGCGGCCGCCGAGGCTGCGGAGTCCCGCGGTTATCCGGAGTGGATCGAGGTCGATGCCAAGGGTCTCAAAGGCACGTTCAAGGCGCGCCCGCAACGCTCGGAGCTTCCGCCCACGATCAACGAGTCGCTCGTCGTCGAGCTCTACTCGAAGTAATTTCCGAGAGGTATTCAGGCCATGCAAAGCAGTGCGTTTCTCAAACCTCGCATCATCGACGTGCAGAACATCTCGCCGTACCACGCCAAGCTCACCATGGAGCCGTTCGAGCGCGGATACGGCCACACGCTCGGCAACGCGCTTCGCCGCACCCTGCTGTCTTCGATGCCGGGGTACGCGGCGACCGAGGTCAAGATCAGCGGCGTCCTGCACGAGTACTCAACCATCGACGGCGTGCAGGAAGACGTGGTAGACATCCTGCTCAACCTGAAAGGCGTCGTGCTGAAACTTCACAACCGCGACGAAGCCACCTTGACCCTCAAGAAATCGGGTGAAGGCTTGGTGACCGCGGGCGACATCGAGGCGATGCACGACGTCGAGATCGTCAATCCGGACCACGTGATCGCTCACCTGGCCGCAGGCGGCAAGCTCGAGATGCAGATCAAGGTGGAGCGGGGACGCGGCTACATCGCCGCGACCACCCGCAAGACGGCGGCCGAAGAGGGACGCAGCGTTGGCGCCATCCTGCTTGACGCATCGTTCAGCCCGGTGCGCCGGGTAAGCTACGCGGTCGATTCCGCGCGCGTGGAGCAGCGCACCGATCTCGACAAGCTCATCATGGACATCGAGACCAACGGCGCGATCGATCCCGAGGAGGCGGTGCGCTACGCGGCACGCGTGCTCGTTGAGCAGCTCTCGGTATTTGCCGACCTCAAGGGCATTCCCACCCAGATCGAGGAGAAGAAGGCGACCCAGATCGATCCCATTCTCCTGCGGCCGGTGGACGATCTCGAGCTCACCGTTCGTTCGGCGAACTGCCTGAAGGCGGAGAACATCTACTATATCGGCGATCTCATCCAGCGTACCGAGACGGAGCTGCTGAAGACACCCAATCTCGGGCGCAAGTCGCTCAACGAGATCAAGGAAGTGCTCGCTTCGCGCGGCCTGACCCTGGGCATGAAACTCGAAAACTGGCCGCCCGCAGGGCTGGAGAAAGTTTGATTGAATTGATGAACGCGGAACGCGGAACGATGAACGGAAAAGACGCGGCGGCTTGCCTTCAGTTCATCGTTCATCGTTCATCACTCATCGGTCATTGAGGAACTCGACATGCGTCACCGTCACGGCTTGAGAAAACTGAACCGCACCAGCAGCCATCGTCTGGCGATGTTGCGCAACATGACCAATTCGCTGCTGCGGCACGAGGTGATCAAGACCACGCTGCCCAAGGCGAAGGAACTGCGGCGCGTCGTGGAGCCGATCATCACGCTCGGCAAGGCGCCATCTCTGGCCAACCGCCGGCTGGCGTTCGACCGGCTGCGCGACCGCGAGATGGTGCTGAAGGTTTTCAACGAGCTCGGCCCGCGCTACGCCAAGCGCAACGGAGGTTATCTGCGCATTCTCAAGTTCGGCTTTCGCAAGGGCGACAACGCGCCGATGGCGCTGGTGGAGTTGATGGATCGTCCCGAGTCCGCCGAAGGGCAGGGGACGGAAACAAAGAAGAAGGGCGCCAAGACGGAGGCGTCGGCCCGGACTGCGGCGTAACCGGCGGGCCGGTCGAAGACAGTGGGAGAAAAGCCGGCCGCGCGCCGGCTTTTTTTCACGCATTTCTGCCGCGTCAACGGCTTGGCGTATCGGCGGCGCGAGGGTTTAGAATTCCCGCATGCTGAATGAACTCGAACTTACCGGGCGCGCGCGCACGCACGTCGTGCAGCGGGACGATCTTGCGGCCGCGCTGCAGCGCGACACGCTCGCGGCCTTCCTCGCCATGAAGCGGGCTGCAGAGAGCGAGGGATTCGGGATCGAGATCGTGAGTTCGTTCCGTGATTTCGCCGCACAGCAGGCGATCTGGGACCGGAAATATCGTGGTGAGCGGCCGCTCTACGATGCGCACGGAAACGTCCGCAAGCATGCGACCCTCACCGCAGCCGAGTTGATCGATGCGATCGTCTGCTGGAGCGCGGTGCCCGGCGGCAGCCGCCATCACTGGGGAACTGAAATCGATGTTATCGACCGTGCGGCCGTTCCCGAAGGCTATCGCGTGCGCCTGCTTCCCGAGGAAACCCGGCCGGGCGGCATTTTTCACCGGCTTCACCAATGGCTGGACGGGAACATGGCGCGGTTCGGATTCTTTCGGCCTTACTGCACGTTCCGGGGCGGGGTGCTCCCCGAGCCCTGGCACCTCAGCTACGCGCCGGTCTCGACCGGTGCGTTGCGGGCGCTGACACTGGAGATTTTCGAGGAGGCGGTGCGCGCGAGCAGCATTCTCGGCAGGAGCATCGTGTTGCAGCGCGTGGGAGACCTCTACGAGCGCTATGTCGCGAACGTCGACGCGCCGGAGTTTCCCGGGCGCCAGTCGGGCTGAAGGATGGCGATATTCCTGTTCACGGATTTCGGAGCGTCCGATATTTACGTGGGGCAGGTGAAGTCGGCGCTCCTCCGCGACGCGCCGGATATTCCAGTCATCGATCTTCTGCACGAGGCGCCGCCGTGCAATGTGAGGGCGGGCGCGCATCTGCTCGCGGCGCTGAGCCGGCAGATCCTGCCGGGCAGTGTCACCCTGGCCGTGGTCGATCCCGGCGTCGGCGGCGGGCGCCATCCTGTGATGGTGCAGGCTGACGGCAATTGGTTCGTGGGTCCCGACAACGGTCTTCTGTCGGTCGTCGCGGCCCGCGCGCAAGAGGTCCGGGCATCCCTGATCGAATGGCGTCCGCAAGCCCTGTCCGAGTCGTTCCACGGGCGCGATCTTTTTGCCCCGGTTGCCGCCATGCTGGCGCGTGGCGACACGGATGCGGCCCGGAAGGCTGCCATGACATCGCTCGATGTCGAATTCGGGGGCGCCGATCTCGCCGAGGTGATCTATATCGACCATTACGGAAACGCCGTAACCGGACTGCGCGCATCCGGAGTGGCGCAAACCGTGCGATTGGTTCTTGCCGGACGTTCGATCGATCACGCGCGGGTATTTACAGAGGCCGCTCCCGGCGAGGTCTTCTGGTACGAGAACAGCCTGGGTCTTGTCGAGATCGCCGCCAATGCGGCGAGCGCGGCAATGAAACTCGGCCTCGAAATCGGCCAACCGGTGGACATCGACATGCGGAAGGGGACAGCGGTTTTCGTGGATCGACCCTCGTGAATGCGGTCGCCTGCCGTGCGCGGCATATTGATCACATGCCGGCGATGTCTGAAAATCACGTTTTGGACGATAGGGTATCCGTTCCCTCTGTATCAGTGAGCGGGGACAAGGCATAATTGGATTGCGGGCAATCGAGGCCCGCATTTTGTCGTTGACCCGGATCATGGCACATCGTTTGGCTCCGCAGGATGGTACCCGTTTTCTAAGCCCGCGGGTGGTAGTCACACGCCTCGAATCCGAGTTTGCCTACGTGGAAGTCGACGAGGATGACGGCCGTCGCCACGTGCGGGGGATCATCCGGCAACTGCAAAAAATCGGGGAAATGGGACTCATCCCGGTCGATGCCGACTACCTCGATCGCCTCAAGAAGGCGCAGCGCGGCGCGATCTATGTTTATTTTGGAGACGATCCGGGCTCCGAAATCGCGTGCCTCAGCACGGCGGTCATTCCCGGAGAGGCGCTGTTTTTCGATTACGCGTCACGCGCGCACGAGCAGGCCGCGTATCCCCTGCTCATCCGTTGTGCCGCCGCGCTGGGCTACGAAATCATCGAGGCCTAGCGCCGGCAAATCGGCACGGGCGTTGCATTCCCTTTCCGCTGGCTCAACGAGCGCCGCGCGCGTGATCCAGCAGCGAACAGGCGGCTGCGACCCGGGCTTCGCAGCCCAGGCGAAGATGGTAACGCGCCTCTTCGCGGCGGCCCTGCACGATGAGCAGCACGCCGTAGTTGTAATGCGCGTCGCCGCTGGCGGCGTCGATCGCCAGGGCCCTCCGGTAGCTTGCCGCGGCATCTTCGGTCCTGCCGAGCGCCGCATTCACCACGCCCAGGTTGATCAAAGCGTCCCGGTGCCGCGGGTTCAGGGCAACGGCCTTCTCGCAGTCGTGACGCGCGTCGCCGGGTCTGTCCAGCAGCATCTTCACGTAGCACCGCTTTGCATAGGCTTCCGTGTAGCGCGGGTCGATCTCAATTGCGCGGTCGAGATCCTTCAGTCCCTTGTCGTGGTTGCCGGCGCGGCTGAGCAGCGTTCCCCTGCCCATGTACGCATCCGCGTCACGCACGTTGATTTCGATCGCCTTGTCGAAATCTTTGAGCGCCTCGGAAAGCCGGCCCGACTGCAGGTACGCGAACCCGAGATTATGGTAGCCACGCTCCACGAACGGCGCGTCAAGAGCGGTATTTTTCCGGACGACGTCGTCCCACAATTCCGCCGCGCTCGAAAAGGTGTCGAGCCGGTTCTGCATGGACAGGATCAGCGCGATACACAACATGCCCGGCGCGACGACGCTCCATCTCGCCGGAAACCGGGACAGCAGTGCGGGCAGAATCGCGGGAAGCCCGCTCATCCACAGGTAGCTGCGGTACAGCACGAACGGTTCCTGGATGCGAACGGTGGTGATCTCGGTGAGCGATAGAAGCCATGGATAGAGGAGCCCGAAGCCGAGCAATCCCGGCACCCCCCGTTTTCTCAGCAGCGCTGCCGCAATACCGGCGTAGATCAGGTAAAGCGCGAAACCGGGCGTGTGGGGCCAGCCCAGGACGCGGGACGGGAAAGGTGGACGGATGTCGACTGACATCCACCCGGGGTATGGGATGAGCCAGACCAACATGTATCGGAAGAAGAGGAATCCCTGATTGATGACGCTCAGGAGATACGGCGCGTGCGCGGCGGACTCGGCCCGCGCGGCACCCGGATGCGGCATCAGGTCCTGAACGAAGGGTTCATAGGGCGAACCCAAAAGGCCCTTCACTTTGATCGTGACCAGCGCGGCGATGGCGGCGAAGAGCGCGAGCGGAACAACAAGTTCGCGCAGCAGACGGAACGATGCGCCGCGCACGAGGATCGCCAGGGCGAGGGCCGCCGCCGGCAGCATTACGGTGTGCTCCTTCGAAAACACGGCGAGCAGATAAGCCAGAGCGGCAGCGAGGTGCCAGAAGGGCGATTTCCTGACGAGGCCTTCGAGAAACAGCGTCAGACACAGCACGCCGAACAGCGTTGCCATGACGATCGATCTCTGGACGAGGTAAGCGACGCCGTAGACGGCAACGGGGTGCAGCAGGAACAGCAGGGCACCGAAAAAGGCAATCTGCCGCGAACCGGGCGATACCGGACGTCCCGCGCGTTCCGGCATCGCGAGCGTCACCGCGAAAAGCCGCGCCAGAAAATGGAAGAGCGCCACTGACGTTGCGGCATGGAGCAGCACGTTGCCCAGGCGCAACCAGAACCAGTTCTTGCCGAAGACATCGTAAGTCCAGCCGAAAGTGGCGTAGGGAATCCAGCGCAAATCGAGCTTGAACCACGATGCCCCGTAGAATCCGAGAAAATCGTCGTTGAGAAGCCTGTCGTCGAAGACGGGCGGATTGCGAAGCGCGCCCCAGTAGAGCGCCAGGGCAAGCGCGGTAAACGCGCACGCCACCACCGTGACGGGCAGCCGCTCGTGCACGCGTGAAGCCGGGTGGGGCGTCGCTCGCTGAAGGTGGCCGTGCCTGGGCATCGCGACATCCCCCGAACGGCTACCGACTGACAGGCGCGCTCAGGGAGCGGAAGATCCGATCCCGATATCCACGCCGTACGGATTGTTCGGATAGTGGAACGCCACCGGGCCGTCCGGGAGCGAATCCACGAACTGGCGCACGAACGGGTCCCGTGAAGCATTGATCTCGTCGATCGTTCCCTCGGCGGCGATGACTCCGTCGGAAATAAAGTAGGCGTAGTCGACGATCTTCAATGACTCCATGACGTCGTAGGTCACGACGATCGAGGTGACGCCCAGCGCGTCGTTAAGGCGCCGGATGAGATTCGCGATCACGTTGAGCGATATCGGGTCGAGTCCGGAAAACGGCTCGTCGTACATGATCAGCATCGGGTCGAGCGCGATCGACCGCGCAAGGGCGACTCGTCGCGACATCCCGCCGGAGAGCTCGGCGGGCATCAGCCGGTGCGCGCCGCTCAGGCCCACCGCGTGCAGTTTCATGAGCACGAGATCACGGATCACGGGCTCCGGCAGGTTCGTGCGCTCGCGCATGGGAAAAGCGATGTTCTCGAATACCGACAGATCGGTGAAGAGCCCGCCGGTCTGAAACATCATCCCCATCTTGCTCCGCATGCGGTAGAGCCCGTCGTTGTCCAGTTCGTGAACGATCCGGTTCTCGAACTTGACGTGCCCGTGGCGAGGCCGCAGCTGGCCGCCGATCAGCCGCAGCAGTGTCGTCTTGCCGCAACCGCTGGTGCCGAGGATGGCGACCACCTTGCCCCGGGGTACCTTGAGCGCGATGCCCTTGAGAACCTCGCGGTCGCCATAGGCGTAACGCAGATCGGAGATGTCGATCAGGATATCGGATTCATTCGGCATTTGACGGCGGGGCGGCGAAGCGCCGCCCGAGGATCGTGTCTTCCGGGTTGGCAGGGCCGTATTCTAGCCGCGCCCGGGGCGTTGAGCCAGAGAGTATGCGGGCGCCCGATGTCAGGCGGCCGCGGAAGCGCGCAGGCGCCGGTCTTCGCCCGCCCGCAGGCTCTCCATGAGTTTGCGCACGGAACCCGCTTCCTCCAGCCGGGATACCGCGCCGACGATCTCCTCGACCCGCGAATTTGCAAGGCGCGCGCCCGCGTAGGTGCGGAATTTATCCTCGACCCGGGCGCGTGTCAGCGGATTTTCCGGGGCCCCGCGCGGATGATCGCAACGCACGGCAAGGGTCGAGCCGTCGGTCATCTCCGCCTCGACCACGGACTGCACGCCGGAAAGGGCGGGATCGAGAATGACTTCCACCCGTTCCGCCGCGAACCGGGCGAGTTTCGAATCGTTGTAGCGCGCGGGCTCGAACTGCGCGAGCGTGAGAGCGCGGTCGTGCAGGATCGCCGCGGCGGCGTAATGGATCGAAAGCAGCGCCTCGAACTTGCCTTTGTAGCGGGGGAAGATCCCGTGCATGTCGAAACCGGTCTTGCCCAGCGACACGCGCAGCTTGCGCACCCGGTCGGAGGCGACGTCGTGTCTTTCCAGCAGGTCGAACATCGCCGTGACCACGCCCTGTATGGTGGACGCCGAAGGCCACAATCGAAGTCCGATCTGCTCGAGTTCCCAGCGCCGGCCGAGTTCCGCGACAGCGGCTTCGGGGCGGCCGCCGTTCGAGTAGGTGTTGTAGAGTCCGCCGTCCGCAGCGGTGAGGAACTCGCGGGTCGCCACGAATTTCTGTTGCGCGAGCAATGCCGCCATCACGCCCGAAAGGGCGCCGCGACACTGGTGAAACTTGACCGTTGGCGTGCCCCACGCCGCGAACGTGCCCGCGGCCTGGCTGCCGGCGAGCCCCAAAGCGGTTGCCATGGTGTCGGCGTCGAATCCGAGCAGACGGCCCGCCGCGGCGGCAGCGCCGAACGGGCCGATGACGCCCGGCCCGTGCCAGCCTTTCGCGCGGAACGCCGGATAATCCAGTCCGATCCCCACCCGGGTCGTGATCTCGAATCCCGCGGCCAGGGCCACCAGCAGATCGCGGCCGGAGAGTCCGTCCCGTTCCGCGATGGCGAGTGCGGCCGGCACCACCTCCGGCGTGACGTGAGTCAGCGTCGGACGGTGGATGTCGCACATGGTGACGGCAGTGATCAGGAACCCGTTCAGCATCGTCGCCCCCGCGAGCGACATGCGGTCCCCGCCGATGACGCTGCTTTCCGTCGACTGCGCGAGCCCCGCCGCCAGCGCCGCAACCTGGTGGGTTTCCTCGCCCTGGTGGCCGGCCAGCGCGCACGCGAGCGTGTCGAGCAGTACGGTCTTGCAGTACTCCCGGGCGTGCTCCGGGATCGCGTGATAATCGAGTGTGGCCGAAAATTCGGCCAGCACGGCTGTCGCGTTGCCTGCCATGGTCGATCCTTCCACAGGGATGGCGTGATTGTGGAGTGCGATCATAGCGCGTAATCATTCTCCAGTCATGAGCCGGGCTCGACAGCGCACCGGAGCCGCCGGCGGCAGACGACGACGCCCCGTGCCGCCGCCCGTTCCGCTGGAGGGGCTGCGACATTACAGCGGCCAAAGCGTGTATCGTTAGCGTGCGTTCGTCGCCATCGCGTGATGCAGGCACCCCGGTGCAGACGATCATCCGATTACACAACAAGGACCCTGGTCAAGATGAAGCTTTACGCCTCCCCCGCGAGTTCGTTCGCCCGCAAGATTCGCGTCATGCTGATCGAGAAGAACGTCAGGCACGATCTCGAGATGGTCAACCTGTCGGCGCCGGGCGAGTTGAGGAAGGTCAATCCCATCGGCAAGGTGCCCGCGCTCGACCTCGGTGACGGGCGCGTTCTCATCAACTCCCCGCTGATCGCGTATTACATAGAAAGCCGGTTTCCGGATCCGCCCCTGATTCCGGCCGACCCGGATCTCCACTTCGAAGCGCGGTGCCGGGAAGCGATCGCCGACGGCGTCATGGACGCAGTCACCGCCAGCCTGCACGAGATGCGTTTTCATGTCGAAGAGAAGCGCAGCACGGCGTGGCTCGAACGCCAGCGCGGCAAGGCCGAGGCGGGCTTCGCCGCGCTCGAGAACGTGCTCGGAGATCGCGCCTGGAGCGTGGGCGAGGCGATGAGTCTTGCCGACATCGCGGTCGCGTGCCACATCACCTATATCACGCTGCGCGGGCCGCAGTTTTTTCCCCAGGACCGGTATCCGAACCTGACGCGCCTCTGGAAAAAAATGGAAGCCCGCGACTCGATGAGACGGACAACGCCGCCGCGCGGCTGATCCGCGGCGTCCGCTCGAGTCACAGGAGCGCGGCTTTGGGTTAGACTACCCGCCTGTCAATCGCCGGAAATTCGCACGCAAGGGGAGGAAAGAGTGAAGCCAGTACGAGCGGCCTTGTTCGCGCCGGGCAGCAGGGAACGGGTGATGGCGAAGGCGCTGGAGAGCGGCGCCGATGCGGTGATCTTCGATCTCGAGGACTCGGTGCCGGTCGCCGCAAAGGCGGAAGCGCGCGCAATGGTTGCGCAAGCCATCGATCGTGTCGCCGTACAGGCGACGCATTCCGGTCCCGCCATCTTCGTTCGCGTCAATAGCGCCGCCACGGGTCTGCTGCAAGACGATCTGGCGGCGATCGTGCGCCCGGGGCTGGACGCCGTCTTCCTGCCGAAAGTGGAGACGGTATCCGAGGTGCGAAACACCGCATCCGCCATCGAGGGACTGGAATCCGCGCGCGGCGTGAAATCGGGGTCCGTGGAGATCATCCCGATGATCGAAAGCGCCTTGGGCGTGCTGCGCTGCTTCGACCTCATCGAGGCCTCGCCCCGCGTGGCGAGCTCCTGCATCGGCGTTGCCCGCGACGGCGACTTGCAGACCGACCTGGGCTGCGGCTGGTCGATCGAGGGCACGGAACTTCTCTACGCGCGATCCAAGGTCCTGCTCGACACGCGCGCGGCCGGGAAGATGTATCCGCTCGACGGCGTGTTCAGCGATTTGAGCGACGAGGAGGGCCTGGTCAAGGACACGCGGCTTTCCGCGCGCCTGGGCTACGTCGGACGGACGGTGATTCACCCCAGGCAGATCGCGCCGGTGCGGCAGGCCTATGCGGTGCCCGAGGCCGATGTCGCCTACTATCGGCAGGTGGTCACCGAATTCGAGGCCGTGGAAAAAACAGGCGCCGCCGCGGCCATCACCGTGAACGGCAAGCTCGTGGACTACGCGATGTATCAGCGCGCGAAGCGCGTGCTGGAATTGGCGAAACTCGATCGGTAAAGGTAAGGAAGCCGCCGATGCCTGTCCTGAGCTTGTCGAAGGAAACGCAGATGAACGCGGATAAGCGGGTAGCCCGGAAGAAGCGGAGCGCGTTCCGGGAACGCGGTTTTTTTGGGGGCCTTCGTTCCCGCTTCTCCCGGTCCCGGATTTCATTTTCATTCCATCCGGGCTACGTTCTCTTTCGCATTTGTCATCGGCGTTAATCGGCGTTTATCTGCGGCTAATTTTTATGGACTTTTCATTTACTACCGAGCAGGAAACCCTGCGCGCGCATTTGCAGGAACTGCTGGACGAAGTGTGCCCGCCGGACTACGCGGAGCGCTGCGACGACGCGGCAAGCCCGCCGCGCGAGGCCTATGAAGCCCTCGCCAAGCACGGCTGGTTCGGACTGATCCTCCCGCCGGAGTATGGCGGCAGCGGCGGCTCGCCGATCGAGCTTGCGATCATGCTGGAGGAAATCGGCCGGCATTTCGAAGAGCTCGGCATGTGGGTGTTCCGCACGCTCACTTATGGCGGCTACGCCGTCATGCAGCACGGCAGCCGCGAACAGAAGGAAAGCCTGCTGCCCAGGGTCGTGCGCGGCGAACTCTCGTTCTGCTTCGGCCTCACCGAGCCGCACGCGGGTTCCGATGCCGCGGCCCTGACCACCCGCGCGGCGGCCGTGGACGACGGGTACGTGATCAACGGCCAGAAGGTCATCACTTCCGGCATGGACATCAGCGATTACTGCCTGCTCGTCACGCGCACCTCGACCGGAGAGAAAAAGCAGCAGGGCATCACCAACTTCCTCGTCGATACCAAACTGCCGGGGATCGAAATCAGGAAAATCGAAACGCTCGGCCAGCGCGCGATCGGCACGACCCAGGTCTTTTACACCGACGTGAAGGTGCCGGCTTCCGCGGTGCTCGGACCGGTGGACCGGGGATGGGATGCCGTCGATTCCTACCTCTGGTACGAGCGGCTGTGTCTTTCGGCGGCACGCACCGGTGCCGCGGCCGCCGCGTTCGAGTACGCCCTGGATTATGCGAAGAACCGCAAACAGTTCGGGCAGCCCATCGGCAAGTTCCAGGCGATCTCGCACAAGCTCGCCGACATGAAGTTGATGCTCGACGTATCACGCATGCTGGTCTACCGGTTTGCCTGGCTCATGTCGCAGGGCAAGGCCACGCGGCACGACGCGGCCGTCGTGAAACTTTATACCGGCGAAACCTACAAGACGGTGTCCGACCTGGGGCTGCAGATCCTGGGCGGCTACGGATACTGCATGGAGTATCCGATGCAGCGCTTCTTCCGCGACTCGCGCCTCGCCACCATCGGCGCCGGCACGTCGGAAATCCAGCGCAACATCATCGCCCGCGGCCTGGGCCTGTGAGGGCTTGAGATGTCTTTCCCTCTAGCCGGCGTGCGCATGCTCGAGCTGGGCCAGATCATCGCCGGCACCTACGGCGGGCAGATGCTGTCCGATCTCGGCGCGGAAGTGATCAAGATCGAGGCGCCCGAAGGGGATCTCGGCCGCATTCCGTCGGTTGCGCCGTACAAGGGCATCAGCACGCTCTTTCTCACGTTCAACCGCAACAAAAAGAGCGTCGTCATCAACCTCAAGACCGAAGCGGGACGGGCGCTGTTCCACGATCTGGTGAAGGTCTCCGACGTCGTGCTCGACAATTTTCGCGCCGGGGTGCTGGAGCGCCTGAAGGTCGATTACGCGACGCTGTCCGCGATCAATCCGCGCATCATCCAGTGCTCGGTGACCGGTTTCGGAGCCGACGGCGCCTACAAGGATTATCCGGCGCTCGATATCATCATCCAGGCGATCAGCGGTTATCTCGCGATCACCGGCGAGCCGGGGCGTGCGCCCGCGCGCGTGGGGATACCGCTCGCCGATCTCTGCGGCGGGATTTTTTCGTGCGAAGGGATACTGGCCGCGCTCTACCAGCGCGAGCGCACCGGCAGGGGGTGCCGGATCGAGACGTCCATGTTCGACGGCATGCTCAATCTCCTGAGCTACATGGGCACGCACTATCTCTCCACGGGCGAAGTGCCGACGCCGCAGGGGTCCGCGCACGAGTTCACCGTGCCGTGGCAGGCGTTTCAGGCCCGGGACGGCTACGTCGTGATAGCGACCCGCCAGGAGAGTTTCTGGCGCCGGCTGTGCACGGTACTGGGCAATCCCGGGCTTGCCGACGATCCACGCTTCGCGACCAACCCCGGGCGGCTGGAAAATCGCGCGGTGCTGATACCGCTCATCGAGAACATCGTGCGCACGCGCACGGTTGCCGAGTGGCTCGGGCAACTGCGCGCGGCCGAGGTGCCGGCCGCGCCCGTGAACAATCTGGACGGCGCCTTTGCCGAGCCGCCGGTAGCGGAGCGCGAGATGATCGTGGAGTACGATCATCCGGAGGTCGGCAAAGTGCGGCTGCCGGGAAATCCGATCAAGATATCCGGCATGTCGGGCACGCTTTCGAAACCGGCGCCGCGGCTGGGCGAGCATACCGATGCGATTCTGCGCGAGCTGCTCGCTTTGCCGGCGGATGAAATCGCGCGCCTTCGCCGCCAAGGCGCCATCGCTTGACGTCGTAAGTCAGGTTGTCGTGCCCGCGGAGGCGGGCATCCAATCTGTAGTGCGCTGAAATTGGATTCCCGCCTCCGCGGGAATGACAAATGTTAGGTAGGACGGGCGCGTGGCGGCCGCCGCCAGTTGCAGTGGAGGTACTGAAATGCGAGGCATGTATTGGGAAGAGTGGGAAGTCGGCGCGGAATTCGAAAGTCCGGGGCGCACCGTCACCGAAGCCGACATCACGCTGTTTGCGGGACTGTCGGGAGATTACAACCCGCTGCACGTGAACGAGGAGTTCTGCAAGCAGACCATCTTCGGCGGGAGAATCGCGCACGGGCCTCTGGTGTATGCGATCGCCGCGGGGCTGCTGTTCCAGCTTCATCTTTATGACGATACCCTCATCGCTTTCCTCGGATTCGAGGACCTTAGATTCACCAAACCGGTCAAGCCGGGCGACACGATACACGCGCGGATCAAGGTGCTGGAGAAGCGCGAGACATCCCGACCGGACCGCGGAGTCATGAAGCGGCAGCTGCAGGTGCTGAACCAGCGCGGGGAAGTGGTCCAGGAAGGCATCCAGGCATTCCTGCTGAAGCGCAAAGCGGCGTAGCCTGCGCTCGAGACGGGATCAAAATACTGTTCCCGTCACGCGTTTCACAATAGAATCTACGGCGCGATCATGCGGCGACGCGTCCGCATGTTGGTCATTCAAGGGATATAACAATGTCGATCACGCTCAGGGGCGTCATGCAGAGCCCGGTCACGCCGCTCAAGGCGGACTTCAGCCCGGACCTGGAGACGTTCGAACGCCTTCTCGATTTTCACGTGCGCACCAGCGGCACCGCCATTTCGTGGCCGCACCACAAGGGCGAGTCGCTCAATCTCACGATCGCGGAGCGCAAATTGTTCGCGGAGGCGGCCGTGAAAGCGGTCGCGGGCCGCGTGCCGGTGTCGATTCACGTGAGCGCGCTGTCG
Organism: Betaproteobacteria bacterium; assembly: GCA_016202605.1. Classification (GTDB taxonomy): domain Bacteria; phylum Pseudomonadota; class Gammaproteobacteria; order Burkholderiales; family SG8-41; genus DSOT01. The sequence goes on along the minus strand of JACQOJ010000146.1, from coordinate 10,006 downwards.
GTGCAGGACTCGATGGATCTCGCGCGGCATGCGCAGAAAACCGGCGCGGATGCGATCATCGCCATCACGCCGTACTTCTGGAACCCTTCGACCGGGGCGATCTACGACCATTTCGTGCGTCTCGGCACCTCGATAGACCTGCCGCTCATCGCTTACAACTCGCCGGGCTATCTTTCCGGGATCGAGTTCACGGGCGAGCTCGTCACGCGGCTCATCGAGCGGCTGCCGAATTTCATCGCGATGAAGGAGGCGAGCTTCGACAGCGAGAAATTTTTTGAAATCGCGCGCGCGGCACTGGCGCTGCGGCCCGATTTCGCGCTGGTCACGGGAGTCGAGTACCTGCTGCCTTCCGTGCCGCTCGGCGGAGTGGGTTCCTATTCCTCCGCCGGCGCCATTTGCCCCAACCTGTGCAACCAGTTGTTCGACGCGTGCGTTGCGGGGGAATGGGCGCTCGCGCGGGAACTCCAGTACAAACTCTCCCGGCTCTGGCTTCTCTTCAGGGACCAGTATCCGTCGTCGCTCAAGGGCGGGATGGTGATGATGGGACGGCCCGTCGGCCCCACGCGGCGGCCGCTGCCGACCGCGACCGCCGAGCGTCAGGCCTTCCTCCGCACCCAGCTCGAGGAGCTCGGGATCCTCGATACCGAACCCCACGGCTGGTGACCCACTAATCTACGAGGTTTCGCTGAAATGCCGATGTTCAACGCAGGACTGGTCCACACGCCGGTGACGCCTTTTACGCGCGTGCACCACGTCGACTTCGACTTGTACGGGAAGCTGATCGAGTTTCACCTGCGCCACGGCGCGGACTCGCTTGCCCTGCCGATGCACGCGGGCGAATCCGTGAGCCTCGGCGACAGTGAGCGGCAGGCGCTGCTCGAGAATGCGATCAGGCGGGTGAACGGGCGCGTGCCGGTGATCGCGCACGTGAGCCAGTCCGGCACCGAGATGGCCGCCGCCCTCGCGCGTCATGCCGAACAGGCGGGGGCCGCCGCCATCGTGGCCGCCGCGCCTTACTACTGGACGCCGCCGCCCGCGATGCTGCTCGAGCACTTCGCGCAGATCGGCGCAGCGGTGCGCCTGCCGTTCTTCGTGTACAACGCGCCGGAAGAGATGGGGGGCGTGAAGATCACCACCGAGCTCGCGCTCAAGCTCATCGAGCGGCTCGACAACTTCGCGGGCATCGTCGATTCGAGCCGGGACTGGCAGTTCATGATCGACGTCATTTCCACGGCGCGGCGCGTGCGGCCGGAGTTCCAGCTGCTCTCGGGAACGGAGTACATGATTTCGGCCGGCGCGATCGGGTGTACCGGCGTGTTTTCCGCGCTCTCGGGTATCGCGCCGAGAGTCGTGCGCGACCTGCACGATTGCTGTGTAGAGGAGCGCTACGGCGACGGGCGCGCGGCGCAGGAAGCGATCGCGGCGCTGCGCCAAGTGGTCAGGAAAGCCGGCATCACGGGGTTGAAGGCGGCCATGCGCGCCATGGGACGGGATTGCGGCGAGCCCCGGCCCCCACTGCCCGCCACGGGCGAAGTCGAGTTCGGGGCGCTTGCGGAGCGGCTGGACGCGATCGGCGCCCTGCGTGCGGAACCCCGGGGCTGGTAATCACGGCGGCCATGGATATGACTCATCAGTACCGCGGGTGCGGCGACCGATGACGGGGCGCGAATCATCAGGTCGTCGTGTGGCGTTCGTGACCGGGGCGTCGCAGGGAATCGGCGCCGCGATTGCGCTCGCCCTCGCGCACGATGGATTTGACGTGGCGGTCTGTTCGACGCGTCCGGAGAAACTCGCGGATGTCCTGACCGGGATCACCGGAACCGGCGCGCGCGCGGTGCCGCTCGCGCTCGACGTTTGCTCGCAGGCGAGCATCGAAAAGGCGATGGCCGAGGCGGTGGACGCCTTCACCCATGTGGACGTGCTGGTGAACAACGCCGGTGTTCCGCTGCGCAGACTCGCGCTGGAGGTGACGCCCGCGGAGTGGGAGACGGTGATGGGCACGAACCTGACCGGCACTTTCTTCATGAGCCAGCAGATGGGGCGGCATCTGGTCAAGAGCGGGCGCCCGGGGAGCATCATCAATATCGCATCGACCCACGGCCTCGTGGGCGTGCCCGAGCGCACCGCCTACGGCATCGCGAAGGCGGCGATCATGCACATGACGCGGATGCTGGCGATCGAGTGGGCGGAACATGGCATACTGGTCAATGCCATCGCGCCGGGCCGCGTGGAAACCGCGTCGCGCGCGCAATCGCTCGGCGATCCGGCTTACCGCGAGTGGGCGCTGAGCCGCGTTCCGTTGCGCCGGTTTGCAAGCGCCGAGGAGATCGCGGGTGCGGCCTGCTATCTCGCGAGCCCGCAGGCGTCGTACATCACGGGGCAGACCCTGGTGCTCGATGGAGGGCTTACCTCCTACTAGCTCGCTCGACGCGCGGCGCCGATCCGACGCCGGGCAGGTCTCCGGAGGATTTCGCGATTCATGCGCGCCGAGATCCGGCAGTGGGCAAAGGTGGTCAAGGACGCAGGCATCAGACCGGAGTGAGAACGGCCCGCGCCCGAAGTTTTCACGGTCTGTCCGCAATCGAAGCGCTCGATGCTAACATCTTGCACGATGGCGACGCAGACGGCGGGCGGCACGACGACGATAGAGGTCACGAAAGACGGACCGTACCGGGTCGCGGGCCCGTGCCGAGTATTCGACTCGCGAGGCGAGGAGACGCCGGTGCGCGGCATCTTCGCGCTTTGCCGTTGCGGGAATTCGGGACGCAAGCCGTTCTGCGATGGCACGCATGCGCGGATCGGATTCAGCGGCAGGCGTCTGGCAGTCGGGTCGAACGACACCGTGGAATCGTATCGCGGCAAGCGCATCACGATTCGCGACAACCGCGCGATCTGCGCGCACTCCGGGGTATGCACCGACAATCTGACAAGCGTATTCCGGCTGGGCCGTGAGCCGTGGATTGACGCCGACGGCGCGGCCGCGGAAGAGATCATCGCGCTCGTCAAGCGCTGCCCGTCGGGGGCCTTGAGCTGCTCCATCGACGGTGTGTCGCAGGAAGGCGACTCGCACGCGCCTGCAATCACCTGCTCGAAGAACGGGCCGTTTTACGTAACCGGAAATATCGCCTTGAAATCCGGCGGTGGAGCCATGCCGCAGTTTCCCGACCGCTATGCGCTGTGCCGCTGCGGCGGGTCGAAGAACAAACCGTTCTGCGACGGCACGCACTGGGCGATCGGCTTCGACGGGAACCGCGGCCGCCAGGCCACCGTAATCGTCCCGCCGCTTGGCATGCGGCGCTTCAGCTGGCTGGCCGGCGGGATCCTGACCGTGAGCATCGCCGCGGCGATCCTCGCCATCGAGGCGGCGGGCAAGTGGTCCGCGCCCGGATTCTACGGCAAGGCGGCACTGATTCCGGACCTGAATCTTACGCTGGAGATCCTGCTGGTGATCGGGCTCACGTGCGGTGCCTGGCTTGCGCGGCGCGGTAACCTTGCCGCACACCGCTACAACCAGACGGTGTGGGTGCTGGTGAACTCGATGCTGGTGGCTCTCATCATGGCGCGCGGCATGGAAAACGTGGCGCTGGAGAGCGCCTCCGACCTTGCGAAGACGCACTACTGGGTGCCGTGGCTGCACGCCGCAATCGGCACCGCGAGCATCGCAGCCGGATTCTGGCTGGTGATGCAGATGAACGGTCTGTTGCCGGCCCGCCTGCACGTGCGTGGCTGGAAGACGTTGATGCGCGCCACTCTTGCCGGCTACTGGCTCGTTGCCGTGCTCGGCGTTTCGACCTATTACCTGTGGTTCCTGCGTTGATGGCGGGATGTAGATCGCCGGTCACGAACCGGGCCTCGGCCGCTCGGACTACCGCGCGCGCCGGGCCGCGTTCGCGGCATCGCGCTTGTAAAGATCGAGAACGACCATCACGTCCTCCGCGCGGCCGGAATCGCGCAGCCTTTGCAGGCTGGCCGGCTGGTCGAGATACCAGGCATTGAATTGCGCCGTGCTCATGAGCGATTTCCAGCCGGGATGCGCCCGTTCCACCTCGTCGTCGGTGGCGCGCTGCCAGTCCTGTTCCCGGAGCCGGGCTTCGCGTTCGCGCAGCAGGACTTCCAGGCGCTGCTCGTGCCTCAGCCGCTCGATCTGGAATCGATGTTCGCGCTCGAGCCGCTGGCTTTCGAGCTGGCGCTCGTGGTCAAGCCGCCTCCTCTGCTCGTCGAGGAGCGAGTGCTGACGCGCCAGTTCTCCCGTGTCGAACGTCGGACCGCCCGGAGGGCTCCGCCAGTCGGCCGCCACGACCGGAAGTGCGGCGACCAGGCCAACCGCAATCAGGTATCGCATTTCCGTCACCTCTCACGTTTGCGGGTTCGCCGCCGCTGGCGCCGAAATCCGTTACGTGATTAGATGACGATACGGACGAAAAATTCGAAAACGGGTGGAAACGGAATGATCATCGATTGTCACGGGCACTATACGACCGCCCCCGGGCAACTGGAGGAATACCGGAAACGGCAGATCGAGGGCCTCAAGGACCCTGCGCGCGCGCCTGCGCGGGGGTCGCTCAGGATCAGCGACGACGAGATCCGCGCGAGCCTCGAAAATTCGCAGCTCAAATTCCAGCGGGAGCGCGGCACCGACATCACGATTTTCTCGCCGCGCGCGGGCGGCATGGGGCACCATATCGGCAACGAGACCACCAGCAGGCACTGGTCGGAGATCTGCAACGATCTCATCCACCGTATCTGCCGGCTCTACCCCGGGAATTTCGTCGGCGTGTGCCAGCTTCCCCAGAGCCCGGGCGTTCCCCCGGCAAACTGCGTTGCCGAGCTGGAGCGCTGCGTGAAGGAACTGGGGTTTGTCGGCTGCAACCTCAACCCGGACCCCTCGGGCGGCTACTGGACCGACCCGCCGCTCATCGACAAGTGGTGGTACCCCCTCTACGAGAAGATGGTCGAACTCGATGTTCCGGCGATGGTCCACGTGAGCGCGTCGTGCAATCCGAATTTTCACTTCACCGGCGCGCACTATATCAACGCCGACACCACGGCGTTCATGCAGTTCCTTACGTCCGATCTCTTCAGGGACTTTCCCACGCTCAAATTCATCATCCCGCACGGGGGCGGCGCGGTGCCCTACCACTGGGGCCGGTACCGCGGGATCGCGCAGGACATGGGCCGGCCGCCGTTGAAGGAACTGTTGCTCAATAACGTCTTCTTCGACACCTGCGTCTATCACCGGCCGGGAATCGAGCTGCTGCTCGAAGTCATTCCCGCGGACAACATCCTGTTCGCGTCCGAGATGGTCGGGGCGGTGCGCGGCATCGACCCGGAGACCGGCCATTATTACGACGACACCAGGCGCTATGTCGATTCGATCGACTGGTTGAGCGCCGGGGACCGGGAAAAGATTTTTCGCGGCAATGCGCGCCGGGTCTACAGCCGTCTCGAATTGCGGGAAGCCGATGGGTGAGACGGCGCAGGCGGGAGGGCCCACTGAAAGGTCCGGACCCGTGACGAAAAGCGTTCCCTGGTACGACCCGCGCATCGTGCGCGGCATGGCGGCGCAGCTTACGCGCTGGCACGAGCGCCTCCGGGCGGGGGAGAAGGCGCTCGGCTGGAAAGTGGGGTTCGGCGCCCCGGCCGCGATGGAGAAACTCAAGATCGGCGCGCCGCTGGTGGGACATCTCACCGATAAGGCGCTGCTCCACTCCGGCAAGGCGCTGTCTCTTGCGGGATGGAAGAGACCTGTCGCCGAGCCCGAAATCGCCGTCTGCATCGGCAAAGACCTGCCGCGCGGCGCGGGCCGCGATGCGATACAGGCCGCCATCGCCGCGCTTGCACCGGCGATCGAACTCGTGGACCTCGATTCGCCGCCGGAGGAGGTCGAAACCATACTCGCCGGCAACATCTACCAGCGCCACGTCATCCTCGGCCCGCGCGACACATCGCGGGCGGGATGCCTGACGGAGGGCCTCCACGCCCGCGTCATCCGCAACGGGACCGAAATCGCCGATACCGCGGAGCCGCAGGCAGCCACCGGCGACTACGTCGAAATCGTGCGTCACGTCGCGGATCTGCTCGCGGCGTTCGGCGAGCGGCTGCGCGCCGGGCAGTTCATCATCACCGGGTCGATCATCCCGCCGCTATTCGTCGAGCCCGGCGAAGACATCGAATTCAGGCTCGACCCCGTCGGCGCGGTTTCGGTGCATTTTGCCGCTCAACCGCGCGCGTGATGCCGGAAACAAAACACCCCGCGCGGGGCGGGGTGTTTCCACGCAGGGCGATTTCAGCCTTCGCAGAATTTCGTGACGGGTACCGGTTCCCGCGCGTCCTTGCCTTCCCAGAAGATGAGCTTGGAATCAGCGCCCTTGCTGACCAGGTAGTCCCTCACCGCCTTGGCGCGATCTTCATCGAGCGTATCCTTGCCGTCCGCGGCCTCCAGACGGTCGGTGTGGCCCGCGATGACGATCGAGCCGACGTTCGTCGGCCGTTTATCGCGGCCCGCCCCCTCTTTCAGAGTTTTCAGCAGCTTGTCCAACTCCGCCTTGCCGCCATCCTTGAGCGTCGCGCCCCCGAAATCCCACGCGCTGTTCCCCTGTGCCATCGCGCGCAGCAACACCGGCTGACGGCCCGGTTTCGCCGGCTTGGCCCCCGGCTTCGGTTTGGGCGGGGGCTTGATCTTGATCCCGCCTACCTCGACGACGACCCGGCGATTCGGTTGCAGGCACTCGACCAACTCCGGGCTGCCTCCCATCGTGGCGCACCCTGACAGGAGCGCTGCCGTGACGGCGCACGCTAATGCTGACTTCTTCATTTGGTGATCCTCCTAGAGTATTAGGTGCTTGGTGATTCGTATTGCCGTGGCTGCAACGTTGCGTCAGATGCGGGACGCAATGATGAACCAGCGCATGAGTATACACCCGTGAAAAACCGTTGCGTGCGCAAAAGGCCACATCATGGAACCGGGATCGGTTTGTGCTCGCGGGCGCATGGGATACCATGCGGGCGTATGTTCCCGCGCCATCGCGACGGAGCCGCCGGCCGATCATTTGACGAAAAAGGGGTGAGGGCTGTGCGCCCCTTCCTGGTGATCGCGCTTTCTCTCCTTCTGGCGGCCTGCCAGGGCGTTCTGGTCCACGATGTGCGCTCGCCCTATTCGCACATCCAGGTCCGCGACAGCGGTTCCAGCCGCGCGCTCATGTTGATCGGCGACAGCGGCAGGGAGGCGATCGAGACGCTGGTGGATCTGGAACGGCCGCACCTCCTGCAGCAGCCGTACACCCGCACCCTGATGGCAGGGTTCCTCTACCGGCCCGACGCGGTGACCTGCCTGCTTGTCGGGCTCGGCGGCGGCGCGATGGTGCGCTTTCTCAACCGTTACTTTCCGGAGTTGCAGGTCGATGCGGTCGAGATCGATCCCGTCATGGTGGACATCGCGATGAAGTACTTCGGAACCGCGCCGGGGCCGCGCACGCGGATTTTTACCGCAGACGGCTTCGAGTTCGTACGGCGCAGCCGCGACCGCTACGACATCGCCCTGATCGACGTGCATCTGCACCCGGGCGCGGAGACCGACAGCTCGGGGCACCCGCTGCGCCTGAACACGGAAGCGTTTCTGCGCAACCTGCGCGAGCGCCTGCGGCCGGACGGCGTCGCGCTCTTCAACATCATCGAAGGGCCGGACACGGCCGCGAGCATTGCGAGCATCCGGGCGGTGTACGAGGTCGTCGATATCTTCCGGCCGCCGTGGACCGGCAATGTGATCGTCGCCGCGCTGCCGGCGGGGCCCGGTCCCGGCGCGGCTCAACTGCGGGAGCGCGGCCGGTCCCTGGATCGCCGCGGCGACCACGGGTTTTCCTTCGAGCGCCTGGTCGACGAGCGATCCGGGCCAGGCATGGAATAATGTTTCCATCGGGGATGGTCGGGAAATCCCTCGCCCCCGTTTTCAAAATGTCATGCCCGCGGCGGCGGTCAAGGTGTAGGATTGCACCGGCGGAGGATGAAGGGGGGCTCACGTGAGCGCAAACATCCGAAATCTTGCGACAGCATCGCTCAGGAAGAAGGTGAGCGATGAAGAATGGGCGACGCGCGTCGATCTTGCCGCATGTTACCGGCTCGCGGCGCACTTCCGGATGACGGATCTCATCTACACCCACATCTCGGCGCGCGTGCCCGGTCCGGAACACCATTTCCTGATCAACGCGTTCGGCCTGCTGTGGGACGAGATCAGCGCCTCCACGCTGGTCAAGGTCACGCTCGACGGAGACATCGTCGAGGACCCGACCGGCAACGGCATCAACCGCGCGGGCTACGTGATCCACAGCGCCATTCACCGCGCCCGCCCCGACGTGAACTGCGTGATGCACACGCACACCCGGGCCGGCATCGCCGTGTCGGCACAGGAAGACGGGCTGCTGCCGATCTCGCAGCATGCCATGCGCTTCTGGAACGGCATCGCCTATCACGACTACGAAGGGCTCGCGCTGGAACTGGACGAGCAGGAACGCCTGGTGCGCGACCTCGGTTCCCACCAGGCGATGATCCTGCGCAACCACGGACTTCTCGTGTGCGGAGAGTCCATCGCCCGGACGTTCGATCTCATGTATTACCTCGAACGGGCGTGCCAGACGCAGATCGCCGCGATGGCCGGCAACGCGCGGCTGCGGATCCCGCCGGCCGTGGTCGCGGAGAAGACGGCGCGCCAGTTCAAGGGCCTGCCGTACAAGCCGAAGAAGACGGAGTGGAAGGCGCTGCTCCGCATGCTGGACCGGGTCGAGCCCTCCTACAGGGATTGATTCCGGATCCTGTAACGTGAAACCGGTGCGCGCCCGTAAGATCGGCCGCATCGGCGCCTGTGACTCGAAGAGCCGCGACCGGATGGCAGGCATGGCGCCGGTCGAGAATCCCGATTACGGGGAATAGGCGGCGGCTGCAACCGCGTTTCGCCGCGCTCGGGGAAGCCCCCGGTCCCGTGTCAGGAAAAACCTGACACGGATTGTCGGCTGTGCCCGACAGCGCTCATGCCCTCCTTTGGATAGATTTCATATCGAGTGCTCATGCCCGGCTGAGTGCCGGCTACGTCCGCAGCCGGGGCTGCGGCGTGCTCCAGGAATTTTCCTTTCGACGATCCGCGACGTTTACGGAGGAGGTGATCCATCAACTCAAGAAGACCAGTCGCAAGCCCCAGTTCTGACTGCAGCAGGACCACGAAGACAGGCTGAAGCGGACCGGGCAACTCCGGCCATCGGCCCTGTTCCTTTTTTTTGACATGTGAAGGAGAGGAAAATGGAAGCGAGACTGACCACGAAACCAGCAGAGCAGGTCATTGCCGCAATTCAGGCGCTCGACCTCGAGCCCGTCAAGCTCAGGATCATGGACCCCGAACTCGGGGAGGGCTGGACGCGCGAGTACGCGGACAGCATCGAGACCGCGTACAGGCACTATCTGGCCATGCTGGTGAAGTACCCGGACGACGCCGAAGATATCCTTCTGAGCAAGGACGTGGACGAGTTCTGGCATACGCACATACTGCAGACGACCAAGTACGCCGCCGATTGCCGGAACGTGTTCGGCAACTTCCTGCATCACGATCCTCACATCGGCGAACGTACCCCGGTACACCTCGAACACAGAGCGGCCCTGGCTGAGAAGACCCGACGCCTGTACGAACGGGAGTTCGGAAACGCGCAAAATGCCGACGCGGCGTGGTCGGGGCATGCCATCAAGTCTGAAAATGCTGCGTTTTCCAACGCTGCTGTCAACGCCGCATTCTCCAACGCCGCTATCCGGGCGGACAATGCCGCATTCTCCAACATGAGCATCGGGACCGAAAGTGCCGCATTTTCCAATGCCGCGATTCGGGCTGAGAATGCTGCGTTTTCCAATGCGGCCATCCGAGCTGAGAATGCTGCATTTTCCAACGTCGCAATTCGGTCAGAACAGGTTGCCCACGATCGCGCCGAGAGGTCGATGTCTGCCTAGTGTGACGCTTAAGCGTAGCCTCTGT